>JAYSUQ010000305.1:0-23082 GCA_043718985.1 Bacteroidota bacterium
ATATTTAATATAATGTTAGTTCCTTTATTATTACTATTTACAGCTAAGTTTGCATTTATTATTTTGGCTCTGGTTATAATGTTACTCCAACCTATGCCGCTCGATGTATATATTTTTTTTGTGTCAAAACCAACGCCATCATCGGCAATGCTAATTTTTAAATTATTACTCGTAACATCAAAATTTACAGCTATTTGTTTTGCATAGGCGTGTTTTATCATATTGTTTAAAACCTCTTGCACTATGCGGTAAATAGAGAGTTCAATGTTTGTTGCAAATTTTAACGGCCTTTCTTTGTCGTAATTAAACACACAATTAATTGTACCCACTTCGTTTATTTTAAAACACAAATCTTTTACAGCTGGCACTAAGCCAAGGTTTATAATTTCGGGCATTAAGTTGTGCGATATGCCACGCACTTCGTTTATTGTGCTATCTAGCAAATCTATTTGTTTTTTATTTTCTGTTTCGTTTACCGAAGCGTACATTTTTAAGACTGTTAATTTTTGCCCTATGCCATCGTGTAATTCGCGAGCTATTCGCATGCGCTCAGTTTGTTCACTTTGTATTATTTTTAATGAGGCTTCATTTTGTTGCTCAATGAGTTGTTTGTTTGTTTTGTTTTTATAATGAGAAAAAAACAAAGCAAACAATAATAGTAAGCCGCTAATAATTGCAATTACAACAATCGTTTTTTGTTTCGATTTTTCGGATAGTACATTTAACTCTGATTTGTTTTTAGCTAATTGCAAATCTTTTTTTTCGCTTTGGTATTTTATATCCATCTCGGCAATGGCTTTATCTAAACGCTTACCGTATAACGAATCTTTTAAAACCAATAAAGAGTCGGAGTACTTAAAAGCTGTTTTTAAATCGCCAATTTTATCATAATAAATGGATAAGTTTGTGTATAAATTTTCTAAGTTATCAGGGTCGTTTGTTTGTGCATATAATACGCGCGAATAATTATAAAACTCTAACGCTTTTTTAAAGTTTTTTTCATCGGTATAAATTACACCTAAGTTATTAGCAACCGACGATAAGCCATCGTAATTATTAAATTTTTTAAACGACTCAAAAGCTTTTTCGTAATAAAAAAGAGCTTCTTTGTTTTTTGCTAAGTATGAGTAAACTCCGCCTAGGTTATTATAGTTCCATTGCAATGCCGCTAAATCATTTTTTGATTCACGTATTTTTGTTGCTTTTAGCATATACTCCAACGCTTCTTTAAACTTATTGTTTTCGGCAAACAAAATGCCCATAAAATTATAAACGTTTCCTAGTTGGGTATCTTTTTTTGAACCAATGGCTGCAACCTCGGCTAACTTAAAGTACTTTAATGCGTTTTTAAAGTTTTTTTGTTTGTTGTAAGTGTAACCTAAATTTACATATGCATTGCAAATTCCCGCACTATCTTTTATGGTTTCGTATTGTTGCAAAGCCTTTAACGAGTACGTTACGCTGAGTTCTAATTTTAAAACATTAGCATAAGCTACTCCAATTTTATGAAACACTTCGCCTTTAGTTTTTGCATCGGCATTTTGTAAATAATGTTTTTCTATTGGCAATAAAATATTTAAAATTGAATCGTACTCGTCTCTAAAATAAAATGCTTTAGCTAATGCAATGGCAGCATTTAAATACTGCTTACTTTGTTTACAATTGCTTGCTTGTGCATATGCTTGTTTTGCATAGTTATGTGCCACATTAATATTAACGGTTATTTGTTTTTCGGCATTGTTTAAAAGTTCATTAATTTTTAATGTATCGCATTTAGCGCTAACACAATTAGTAATAATATAAAATAACGCTAATAATAAGTAACGATTCATAGGGTTTACATTTGAATAAAAATAACTAAAGAAATTGATTTGTAAATAGGGAGTATAGTATAAAAAAAGCTGCTCTAAAACAATAGAACAGCTTTTTTATTTTTAATTACAAATATTGCTTACACCGTTAACTTTTTATAACGTAGTCGTTTTGGTTCAACATTTCCCATTCGTTTTTTTCTATTTTCTTCGTATTCACTATACCCACCTTCAAACCAATAAACCGAACTGTCGCCCTCAAAGGCTAAAATATGTGTACACACACGGTCTAAAAACCACCTATCGTGGCTAATAATAACTGCACAGCCAGCAAAGTTTTCTAAGCCTTCTTCAAGTGCACGCAGTGTATTTACATCTAAATCATTAGTAGGCTCATCAAGCAACAAAACGTTACCTTCGTTTTTTAATGCCATTGCTAAATGCAAGCGATTGCGCTCGCCACCCGATAGTACTGAAACTTTTTTACCCTGATCGCTACCAGCAAAATTAAAGCGAGATATATAAGCGCGTGCATTCATTGCTCTGCCACCTAATGTAATGTTATCTAAACCACCACTTAACACATCATAAACGGTTTTGTTAGGCTCTAATTCTTTATGAGTTTGATCGACATAACTAATTTTTACAGTTGGTCCAACTTTAAACTCGCCAGCGTTTGGTACCTCTTCGCCCATTATCATTTTAAACAAGGTTGTTTTACCAGCACCATTTGGCCCAATAATACCAACAATGCCCGCAGGGGGTAATTTAAAATTTAAGCCTTCATATAACAATCTATCTCCAAACCCTTTTGCAACACCAACCGATTCAATAACCTCGTTACCTAAACGAGGACCATTTGGAATAAATATTTCTAGCTTTTCTTCTTTATCCTTAATGTCTTCATTCATCATTTTATCGTAGTTGTTTAAACGCGCTTTTTGTTTAACACCACGCCCCTTAACACCTTGTCTTACCCAATCTAACTCACGAGCTAAGTTTTTTTGACGCTTGCTTTCAGTTTTTTCTTCTTGTTTTAAACGATTGCCTTTTTGTTCTAACCAACTACTGTAATTACCTTTCCACGGAATACCTTCGCCACGGTCTAATTCTAAAATCCAACCAGCAATGTTATCTAAAAAGTACCTATCGTGGGTTACAGCAATAACGGTTCCTTTGTATTGTTTTAAATGTTGTTCTAACCAATCAACGCTTTCGGCATCTAAGTGGTTGGTAGGCTCATCTAATAATAAAATATCTGGTTCTTGTAATAATAATCGGCACAATGCAACTCGCCTACGCTCACCACCCGATAGGTTTTTAACAGGCGTATCACTTTCGGCACAACGCAAAGCATCCATTGCGCGCTCTAAGCGAGTATCTAAATTCCATAAATCGTGTTGGTCAATTAAATCTTGTAGTTGTGCTTGGCGGTTAATTAACTTATCCATTTTATCGGCATCGTTAAGTATTTCCTCGTCCATAAACTTGTTGTTTACTTCTTCGTATTCGTTTAAAATATCAACATGTTTTTGAGCGCCTTCGCGCACAATTTCAATTACGGTTTTAGTATCATCAAGCTTGGGCTCTTGCTCTAACATACCAATGCTGTAACCTGGGCTTTGTGCAATTTCGCCTAAGTAATCTTTATCTAAACCAGCCATTATTTTTAATAACGATGATTTACCTGAACCGTTTAAGCCGAGTACGCCAATTTTAGCGCCATAATAAAACGATATATAAATATCTTTTAACACTTGTTTTTGTGGCGGATGTATTTTAGATACATTAACCATACTATAAATAATTTGCCTTCCTATTTCTGACATGTTTTTGGTTTTTTGAACAACGAATTTACACTTAAATTTTGGGATTATTATTTTGGAATTTAAATTGCTTTATAAAACATTAGCCTTGTTAATAAAAATATTAATAAATTTAGGGCTACTTTAGTAGCCCTAAATTTATTTGTAAACACCCCCTATTAACTAGATAATTAAGAAAAACATGAAAAAGCTACTAATCTCTATTTCGGTCGTAATTTTAATTGCCATTATTTTAATTTATAATATAGGCATAGAAATAGGGCGCGTTAGAATTGGAAAAAAAGCAATTGTTGATATTGAAGAACGATTTGATTTTAACGCATCACTTTTCAATAAAAATTATTACTCCTCATCTAATTTAATTGTAGTTAATTTTTGGGCAACTTGGTGTAAGCCTTGTATAAGTGAGTTTGACTCTTTAAATTTATTGAAAAACACATTTAAGCAAGATTCAGTATTTTTTTTAAGCCTTTCAATGGATAGAGATACAAGTAAATTACAAAAATTTTTAAAGACCAGTAAGTTTAAATTCGAAGATATTACAATTAAAAACATTGCATACAGAACGTCAATTTTTAATGTTTTAGAAGAGCGTAATCAAAACACAGCTGTTGATAATTACTCATTACCTAAAACTTTTGTAATTAAAAACAAAAAAATTATGTTTGAATACGATGGCGTTGTAGATTATAATGAACTTAAAAACATCATAACTAAATATAAATGAAACTACTGCTTATAATATTGCTCCTTCTTTTTTCGTACTCCCAAACAATGCCTAATAGTTCAAACATAATAGACCAAGGGTTAAAAATTGGCGAGCTATTGATAAACGGAATTAGTCTTATTAAACCAAATTATAAACAAAACGATTTTAGTAGTTCAAATTTAAAAAACACAGCGAGTTCTAAAATAACAAACGTTTGTTTTAAAAATAAATTGACTGAAAAGCTTGTTATTAAATTACAAGGTAAGTTTAATAATTCAGAATCGGAAAACATTGAATTTAAAAAAGAACTTGTTGTACAAAACAATAGTCAAGAGTGTTTGTATGATTTATACAAAGGTGTTTGGGATTACGAAATTTTAAAACCAAACAATGAATTGTTTAAAAAAGGGCAAATTTTAATTGATAAACATTTGTATACTATTGAAGATAATTAAACTTTCCTGTTCGACTAAATTTTAGAATCAAACACAAAAAAAGCCCGCTACTATTTTTAGTAACAGGCTTTGGTTCATTTAAATTATATTTTAGTTTAAGTAACCTTCAATGCTAGTATCAAACGCATGCTTATAATCGCTAACTAAGCCGTAGTTTGTGGCATCTACCACAACAGCGCTTGCTTTAACATAGCCTAGTTTACTAAAGGGCGTGTTTAGGTTTTTTAATTCTAGTTCAAAATCTAAAACAGTGTTAACATTAACAGTAACAACAACACGGCTTTGAGCTTCTCCAAACAAAAACGCATCTTTTCGTAAAGCTGCATCGGTATTAATTTCAAAACCTAAACCATTAACCATTGCACTTTCTAGTAGGTTCATAAACAAACCACCATCGCTAACATCGTGAGCCGAGTTAATTAATTTATTTTTTATTAATGATGTAACACTTGCTTGTATTTTATGCTCGGTATCTAAATTAAAAAACGGCGCGGGTGTATTTTTAATTTTATGAAAACTGTATAAATATTCTGACGATGAAATATCATTTTTACTTTCGCCAATTAAATAAATAACATCGTTTTCGGTTTTAAAATCTAATGTTGTTTGCAAAGTTTTATCTTCTAATATTCCAATCATACCAATTGTTGGTGTTGGAAAAACAGGGCCTTCGTAACTCGATTGATTATAAAAGCTAACGTTACCACCCGTTACTGGTGTAGCAAACTTTAAGCATGCGGCACTCATACCTTTTATGGCGCCTACAAATTGCCAGTAAACTTCAGGGTTGTATGGGTTTCCAAAGTTTAAACAGTTGGTTACAGCGCTTGGTGCACCACCACTACAAACAATGTTACGTGCGGCTTCACTCACTGCAATTGCACAACCAATTTCAGGGTCGGCATTAACGTAGCGCGCATTGCAATCAACCGTCATTGCTAATGCTTTTTTTGTTCCTTTAATATTTACAATGGCAGCATCGCTTGGTTTGTTAGTACTCATATTAATACCACCAACCATACTATCGTATTGATTATAAACCCATCGTTTGCTAGCTAAATTTGGGTGCTTAGCTAAAAACTGCATAACTGGTTTTAAATCTTTTGGTTCATCAACTTGGTTAATATTAAATTTTTTAGATTCAGCATAATAAGCAGGTTCTTTGTATTCGCGCTTATAAACTGGCGCTCCACCACCTAACACTAAATCAAAAGCAGGTACATCTGCAACAAGTTCTTCGTTCATGTAATAGTGTATGCGCTTTGTATCGGTAACTTCGCCAATTTGCGCACAGTTTAAATCCCATTTATCAAACACAGCTTGCACCAATGCTTCTTTACCTTTTTCAACAACAACCAACATTCTTTCTTGCGATTCGGATAACAATATTTCAAAGGGATGCATTCCTGCTTGGCGAGTTGGTACTTTGTGTAACCAAATAACCATGCCGTGTTCACCTTTAGCACTCATTTCGGAGGTTGAACAGGTAATACCTGCCGCACCCATATCTTGCATGCCTACAACGGCACCGGTTTTAATTACCTCTAAGGTTGCCTCTAATAATAATTTTTCTTGAAACGGATCACCTACTTGTACCGATGGTAAATCTTTAGCCGACTCTTCAGTAATATCTTTACTTGCAAATGATGCACCAGCAATACCATCTTTACCTGTTGCCGAGCCTACTATAAACACAGGGTTACCAACGCCATATGATGTTGCACTTACTGTTTCGCCTTCTTTAACAATACCAACACTCATGGCGTTAACTAAAGGGTTCACATTATAACACTCATCAAAAAACACCTCTCCTCCAACGGTTGGTATACCAAAAGCATTTCCGTAATCACCAATACCTTTAACCACACCTTTAACAAGCCATTGTGTTTTTGGCGAATTAATATCGCCAAAGCGTAACGAGTTTAATTGCGCAATTGGGCGCGCACCCATTGTAAATATATCGCGGTTAATGCCACCAACACCCGTTGCAGCACCTTGATAAGGCTCTAAAGCACTTGGGTGATTGTGCGATTCGATTTTAAAACAACAACCCAACCCATCGCCAATATCAACTAAGCCAGCGTTTTCTTCGCCAGCTTTTGCTAACATATGCGGCCCGTCTTTAGGCAATGTTTTTAACCAAGTTATTGAGTTTTTGTATGAGCAGTGTTCGCTCCACATTACCGAAAATATTGCAACCTCTGTAAAGTTAGGGGTGCGACCCAAAATTTCTTTTATTCTATCATATTCTTCGGCCATTAGGCCTAAAGTTTTCGCATCTTCTACCGATGCTAGTTGTGCCGAATAGGTTGTGGTGGTATTCATAATTTTTATTATTTATTTTTAATGCAATTAAATAAAATTAGTGCCGCACAAAAGTAAGTAAATGCACTTAAATAGAGTCTCTTTTGTTAATGAGTTTTTATAAATCGTTTGTTTTTTGTGCATAAAAAAAGCACCAACTATTAAGTTGATGCTTTTTTAAATTATAGGCTTTTAAATTTATTTTGTTAACACAACTCGTTGTACGTTTTTATCAACGCCATTTGTTACGGTTATAAAATAAATACCCTGTTCATTGTTACTTAAATCAACAGGAACAACACCACTCGAAAATGATTTAAAACTATTAGTATAAACTGTTTGCCCAAGTGCGTTTGTAACATTAATTGTAATGTTTTGCGTGTTAGGTAACGTCATTGCTAAATTAAATAAACCGTTAGATGGGTTTGGCATAATGTTTACATTATTGGTTAATGTATTTAACTCGGTTAATTTAGTGCTACAAGTTAAAATTGGTAAAATAGCCATATTGTTAATTAAACCACCCCAAGCAACAGTCATATCGTGCCAAGTGTTATCGCTCCACATTTCCCACGATGAGTTTGCAGTAGCGTTAAAGTCGTTAAAAATAACGGCCGTATCGCCAGCAGTTGTAGGTGTTACCACTGATAAATAGAAACCAGCAGCAGGTGCAGCAATTGGCGATGTAAATGTATATTTATAAGGGATTGCTAAAGTAGAATTATAGGTAACTGTTGGGTCGCCCGATAAATAACCAATATTATTAGTTGGAGTACTTGCAGTTATTAAACCTAAGTTTGCAGTTGCAGTTGCAATACCAACAATACCTGTAGGCCCAGCTGCTAACGAACCGTTATATAACTTTAAGTTTACTAATCTGCTTGCAGCACCCGTTGTGCCAGCGGTTCCGTTTTTATAAAAAACCACAACAGCACCTGTTATAAATGGCCCAGAGATATTACTGTATTTTGATGCGGCATAAAAAGTTGCTTTTTCTTGATCGTCATAACAATTAGAACCAAACACATAACCAGCTTTAGGACTACAACCTGCTGTTGCGGTATCTGTACCAGCAGCACCAACAAAAAGCGTATCGTTTGCTGCAACATTTGTTAATGTAGCATTACAAACCGCGGCAACCGTACAGGTATTAACTGTAATAGCGTTTGTTTTTGAGCTAACGGCCGTTGTGCCGCTTTGTGCCGACAATGTAATTACATAATTTGCTGCGTTTGCAAATGTAATAGTTGGCGCAGTTGAGTTGGCGTTTGGCGAAAATGTTACACCTGTTGCTGGAGATGCAACCCAAGTATAAGTTGGCGATGGACTACCAGTAGAGTTATTTGTAATAGATACTGCTGTATTATTACAAGCGCTGTTAGTCATTGTAAAAGCAGCAATTGCAGGTGTTGCAGCACCTGTAGAACATAAGCCATGAGTGCCTAATAATTTACGGTGTGTACCATTTGCCATAGCTGTTTGCGCACGCGTGCGTTGATCTTCTGTTAACATGTACATCACACCATCATCAGTGTAATCCATAAAATTCATAAACATATCGCCGTTTACGTTAGCATCTAAACCACCAGTACACGTGTTAGCTTGGTATGGATAGCCGCCAGTTGCGGTAAAGTTTTGACCAAAACCGTTACCTGTATTTGCTGCAACTGTACCACCTTTGTTTTTAGGTGTATCTGTACAATAATCTGTACCGCAACCACCACTAACATCACCACCAATGTGGCGCAAACCAAACCAATGGCCAATTTCGTGAGTTGCTGTTCGCCCTTTGTTGTATGGCGCTTGTAAAGTACCTGTATTTCCAAAACTTTTTCCCCAACACCATAAACCATCTGTTGAAGCCGTTCCTAAACCACTAGTTAAGCCAGTTAACGTTGAACCTGCAGGAAATGTAGCAAAGCCAAGTAATCCAGCTGCAGCTGCAACATCAGTAACCCAAATATTCATGTATTTTGTAGGGTCCCAAATAGTTTGAGGCTTACACACATTATTCATATAGTTAGTAAATTCGGCAGGGTTACCATCACCATTAGGATCGCCGTTTGATACATCGGCTGGGTTTTTATTAGTTACACCTGCTGTTAACGAAAACGTTTCGTAAGCAACTCTATCAATACCAGCTACAGCCATTGTGCCACCTGTTTTGTTAATAGTTGCTAAACAAAAACTCACGTTAAAGTTTGATATTTTTACACGCCCACTTGCATCTTTATTTGCTGCTGCTAAGCCCGCTGCTGTTGCATAGGCAGCAAATGCTGTTGCTGGGTAAGTTGTAGCGTTTTGTCCTGTGCCCGCATAATCGGCATTTAAAATATTAATTTGCGATGTTGCTTGCGCATTAGATATGTTTGGATAAGTGCCTACAGCAGTAACCGACGATGATATAATATGAATTACAACAGGTATGGTGTAGTTTGCTTGCACAGCATTGCCTTTTTGTAAATCTAAATTACGTTGTGCAATTAGTTGCTGAAACTGTGTTTCCCATTGCACATCGGGCATTTGTGTAGCACACCCACGGTTTTTAAAACGTTTAACCTCTTCTGCACTTTCGGCCAAAATTGGTTTTACTTGCTTCATGTTTTTACCTGTTTGCGCTAAAAGCGAGGAACATCCAAACGCAAATAAGGCTAATGGTTTAGTAAAATTTATTTTCATAATTTATTTTTTTATTTCAGTTAAACTCAATAAGCCGATTTTAACCAAATGTTTAGTTGTTGCTAATATATTAAATTGTAAGTAAAAAAGTAAACTTTTAATTAAAAACAATTTTGTTGTTAGATAAAGTATAATTATTATTCATTTGCCTTGTTTTAAAGCGAATTAACAACTAATTAAGTACTAAAAATAAATCCCAAATACTGTAGGCTTTTTGAAAAAATCAGGTATC
Source organism: Bacteroidota bacterium (assembly GCA_043718985.1). Lineage (GTDB taxonomy): Bacteria > Bacteroidota > Bacteroidia > B-17B0 > Aurantibacillaceae > UBA4416. The sequence goes on from JAYSUQ010000305.1 coordinate 10,017, forward strand.
GTTAATTTTTTCCAAGCTAAAGTGGTGTTAACGTTTATGCACTCGTTAGTTAGTGTTACATCGGTGGCAACTAAAATTTGAGATGCTGGTTGTAATGTGTTTAATAAATCATCAAATAAAGATTGGTTACGGTAGGGTGTTTCGATAAAAAACTGAGCTTGTTGTTGTTTAATACAAATTAATTCGAGTTCTTTTATTTTTTTAATTCGAGCTAATTTTTCAATGGGTAAATAACCATTAAAGGCAAAATTTTGCCCATTAAATCCGCTGGCCATTATTGATAACACTATTGCGCTTGGCCCAACCAAGGGTACAACTTTAATGTTTTTTTGATGTGCTAATTTAACAATTTCGGCACCAGGGTCGGCAATGCCAGGACAGCCCGCATCGCTCATTAAACCTATGTTTTTTCCAAGTAAAATGGGTTGCAAAAACTCATTCATTTCTTTTTTATCGGTATGTTTATTAGTAATAAAAAACTCGGCCTTGCTAATATCATTGTAACCACATTGTTTTAAAAACGCACGACTTTCTTTTGCGTTTTCGGCAATAAAATTTGTAAGTGTTTTAATTAAATCAATATTTTTTTTTGGTAGCACGTCTTCAATGGCGCATTCGCCTAAGCCTACGGGTAATAAATATAAAGTTCCTAAATTCATGTTAGTTGTTTAATGAAATGTTTTTTTCGTTATCGCAATTTAAAACGCCATCATCTATTAAATTATTAATGGTATTAATTAAACTCGATTGATTAATGTGATGAAACGTTTTTACTAACGCATCTAAAGTTAAAGCAGCTGGAGCAAGTAATTGTTTAATTTGTATTATTAAATTCTCATCAACGGTTTCGTTTTTTTGTTTTTCTAAACAAACATCGCAATAATTGCAATCGTTGTAATGGTTTTCGTCAAAGTAATGTAACAGCAACCTACTGCGACAAATGTTTTTTTCGTTTACATAATTTAAAACGCTGTGTATGCGTTGCAACGTTTTTTGTTTAAGAATTGGATAGTTTTTTAATTGAATTTTATCGAGTTTTAAATTTAATCGATTTTGTAAAAAAATTAATTTAGGTAAATTACTTTGAGGTATAAAACTAATAACGCCCTGTTGGTGTAAATATTCTAATTGACGTTTTAATTCATCTTCTGATATTTTTGCTCGGTAGGCTAAATCTTTTTCTTTTATACGGGCATAATCTTCAAATAAACCACCATAACTTCGTAGCAATGTTTTAATTAACGGCTCATGCTTAGGATGCTTTAATTCAAAATTATATACGTCTTCTTTGCGCATTATTATTCGCACTTTAGCAGGCTCAAAACCAGCATCTAAAAACGAAACGTAATCTTCTTTTTCTAAACATTTAATTGAATTATAAAATGTTAAGGCTTTTAGGTTGTAGTTTTTACAAACGGTTTCAATATCTAAATCAACCGTAATGCCTTCGCCAGCATTTACAGCAATTTGAAAATAATTAAAAATAGCCGAGTAACATTGGTTTATTTGCTCAACGGTTGGTGTTTTTTCTTCAAATTGGGTTAAAATATTTGCCTTATCTAAATTATTCACTAATAAAATAGCATAAGCGGCTTGCCCATCTCGTCCAGCTCGCCCAGCTTCCTGAAAGTAGGCCTCTAAACTTTCGGGCAAATCTAAATGAACCACAAAACGAACATTTGGCTTATCAATTCCCATTCCAAAAGCATTGGTAGCAACAATTACTTGTTTTCTGTTTTCAATCCAATCAAGTTGTATTTGGTTACGCTTAGCGGCATCTATGCCTGCATGGTAATAGTTACTACTTATTTTTTTTTGTTCTAACCACTTACTTATTTCTTCCGTTTTTTTTCGGTTTCGCACATATATTATACCCGAGCCACCAATGTTTTTAATAGCCCTAAGCAAGCGTTCGTATTTATTTTCTTCGAGTTGTACAACATACCTAATGTTTTTGCGCTCAAACGATTGTTTAAAAACTTTTTGATTTTTAAATAATAGCTTGTCTTGAATATCCTTAACAACTTCGTTGGTTGCACTAGCGGTAACGGCAATTATGTTAACCGTAGGAAAGTATTCTCGTAGTTCGGCAATTTTTAAATAACTCGGCCTAAAATCGTAACCCCATTGCGATATGCAGTGCGCCTCGTCTACAGCAATTAATCCAATTGGTAAATACGACAGCTTTTGTCTAAAATTTTCGTTTGCTATCCTTTCGGGCGATACATAAATAAACTGCACGTGGCCTAAAGCGGCGTTATTAAGCGCGACATCAATTTCGTTAAAACTCATAGATGAGGTAATGGCAACAGCACTTATGCCTTTGTTTTTTAGGTTTTGAACCTGATCGTTCATCAAAGCAATTAATGGCGATATAACCAAGCAAGTTCCGCCAACAACTAAACCAGGAATTTGAAAACAAATAGATTTACCGCCCCCGGTTGGTAATAAGGCAAGGGTATCAATTTTATCGGTTACAGCAGTTACAATATCGCTTTGCAAGGGCCTAAATTCATCAAAGCCCCAGTGCTTTTTTAAATACAATAAACTATTTTGTGTGTTACTTAACAAATTATGATTGGTTAACGACACAAAAATACAATCCTTCTTAGTAAAACCTATTTTTTACCAGTTATATACAAAAAGCTACCAGTTACAAAGTCAAACCTACCAAATATGAACTTGTGGTATATTAAAAAACTTAATTAACGTAAATTTGGTTAAAATCTGTTATTTTTAATAGGCTTTAACAAAATAAATTAGGAAATTATACTGTAGAATGTCAGTAAATTACAAAAAACACACAAATAAATTTGCAGTAGTTGCCTATCATTTATATATTTATCCGCTCGTAAAAAATTGAACACAACTAAAAATTGTTAATATGTTAAGAAAAATTTACCTATTCGTTGCCATCGTGTTGATATCAGGCGTTTCTGTTATTGCTCAAAATGGAGGTGCTATTAAAGTTTTATTAAAAGATAAATCTAATGGCGAAACAATACCCTTTGCAAACGTGGTGGCTTACCAAAATGGCGTGCAAGTTGGTGTAGGAACTACCGATATGGATGGTTATGCAATGATTAAGCCATTAGCACCAGGTAAATACGATGTAAAAGGTGTTTATGTTGGTTTTCAGGCCCAAGAAATTAAAGGTATTGTAGTTAGTAACGATAAAACATCGTACCAAACCATTGAGTTAGCAAATGGAGACGGTGTTAAGTTAGATGAGGTAATGGTTATAGAATACCAAGAACCGTTAATAGATCCAGATACAAAATCGGGGGGTACTGTTACCCGCGAAGAATATCAAAACATGGCCACTAAAAACATTAACTCTGTTGCGGCAACTACAGCAGGTGTTTTTCAGGCAGATGAAGGTGGAGATATTAATGTGCGTGGTGGACGTACCGATGCTACAACTTATTTTGTTGATGGCGTTAAAGTTATAGGTGGTTTAGGTGTACCACAACAAGGTATTGAACAGTTACAGGTTATTACAGGTGGTTTGCCAGCTCAATATGGCGATGCAACATCTGGAGTTATATCGGTTACAACACGTGGCCCGCAAAGCAATTTTTTTGGAGGGGTTGAGTTAATTTCATCCCAGTTAACCGATAAATATGGTTACAACTCAATTGGTTTTTCGGTTGGTGGCCCTGTTTGGCAAAAAAAAGATAGCGCTGGCAATAAACAACCCGTAATTGGTTTTATTTTATCTGGACAAGGTACATACGAAAAAGACCCCGACCCATCTTATGTAAAACTGTGGCAAGTAAATGCAGATAGATTAAAAGAACTTGAGAACAAACCACTAAGATTATTAACATCTAACGACCCAACAAAAGAAGATTCATACCAGTCTGAAGCGCAATTTTTAACTAAGGACGACATGTATCAAACTAAAGTTCGCCCAAATGTTGCGAGCAGATCTGTACAGTTAAATGGTAAGTTAGATTTTAAAATATCAAAAAACACCAACTTAACATTAGGCGGTGCTTTCGATTATTTAAATAAACATAATACTGCATTTAGTTTTATGTTATTTAATCCGAGTAATAATTCTCAAACAATTGAAAGAACTTGGAGAACGTTTGGAAGTATTCGACAAAAATTTGGTACAGCTCAAACCTCGGTTGAAAAAGAAAAAGCGCAATCGGTTATCTCAAATGCTTACTTTACGTTTTTAGGTTCGTACGAAAATAAATATGCAATTACTCAAGATGACTCTCATAAAGACAAAGTTTTTAGATATGGTTTTCAAGGTAAATATGTTGATCAAACAAATTATAATCCATTAAACAACAGTGGCTCAGTGGCTCGACCTTATTTTAACCAATTGACAGGCAGCGTTGATTCGGCTTGGGTATTTATTGACCCAGCTGCTAATGATAAAAAAATTACGTTTGAGGCTGGTAATTATAATCCAATTACAGCAAACTACTCTACTCAAATTTTAGATCATTTTGGATCAATTAGATCGATGGTTGATGATAGAATTGGACCTGCAATAATTAATGGCGAACGACCGACGGGTGTTAACTCCCTGTTTGATGCAATAGGTCGCCAATCTAATTTTAGCACTAAACAAGAAAACACACAGGTTCGTTTTTCCTCAAGTTTTTCGGCTGACATCAAAAACCATGCAATACAAATTGGAGTTGAATATGATCAGCGTACTGAAAGAAAACACCAAACGTCTGCAATCGCATTATGGCAACGCATGCGTTTGTTAGCAAATGCACATGTTAGTTCTAATGCCGATTTGGCAAACCCAATAAATTTAGGCCGCTTAAATCCTAACTCTCAATATGATTACATCACATTTAACCGAGTTGTAGATTTAACTAAAGAAACTCAAATTGGCAAGTCTTTACGTGAATATTACGGTATTGGCGAAGGAACGTTTATTAATACTGATGCCTTAAGTCCAGATGATTTATCACTCGATATGTTTAGTGCATCTGACTTATTACTTGAAAACGTAGACCCATTAGTTACTTATTATGGTTATGATTATACTGGTAAAAATAAAGTTAAATCGAAAACATCTTTCGAGAAATTTTTAAACGATAAAGATAGTAAGGGGAATAATTTATTTACTGTAGGTGCCTATCAACCAATTTATGTTGCGGGTTACATACAAGATAAGTTTGATTTTAAAGACATTAAATTTAATGCCGGCTTACGTGTAGATCGTTTTGATGCGAATCAAAAATCGTTAAAAGATCCATTTTTATTTCACGAAGCTTATACAGCTGGCGAACTTAGCGAAGCGAGACCTGCAAACATTAAATCTAACTACGTAGTGTATGTTGACGAAAGCGATAAAACATTAGGATACCGTGATGGATTTACTTGGTATAACGTTGAAGGAAAGCAAATATCTAGCCCTGATTTAATTTTAGCAGGTAACGGAAAAAACATACCAAAACTTAAAGACCCTACCTATGCTGCTTTAAATAACTTTAGTGAATCAGCTTTTGAAGATTACAAACCTCAAATTAATGTAATGCCTCGTTTAGCTTTTTCTTTTCCAATATCTGATGTAGCAAGTTTTTCGGCACATTACGATGTATTGTACCAACGCCCAATTGTTGAATTAGGAAACAACAGATTTGATCCCTCCGATTTTTATTTTTTTAATGCAGGTTCTGGAAATAAATTTATTGCAAATCCAAATCTAAAACCCGAAAAAACAATTGATTATGAGGTTGGTTACTCTCAGGTTTTAAACGAAAAGAAAAACGCTGCAATAAAAATTAATGCTTTTTATCGTGAAATGAGAAATCAAATTACTGTAATGCAGTTAAAAGGATCTTATCCACAAACTTATCGTACTTACGTTAACCGCGATTTTGGTACCGTAAAAGGAATGACAATAGCTTTTGAATTACGTAGAACTATGGGCTTAATGTTTAACGCAAACTACACTTTACAATTTGCAGATGGAACTGGTTCTAGCGCAACATCTGGCGCTAATTTAGCAAGCTCGTCTCAGCCAAATTTACGCGCAACATTACCATTAGATTATGACCAACGGCATAATTTTGTAGTAACATTTGATTATCGATTCGCAGATGGTAAAGATTACCGCGGTCCTCAAACAAATCGTACCAAAAAAGATGGTTCGAGTCAAAGTATACAATGGTTAAAAAACACTGGAGCTAACTTAACATTATTAACAGGTTCAGGCACTCCTTATACCAGAACTAAAAATGCAAATTTAATTGATAGAAATGGAGGCACTGGAAAAACCGGAATTCTTGGCTCATTAAACGGCTCAAACAAACCCTTTCAGTTTAGAGCTAATTTACGAGTTGATAAAAACGTTGAATTAACTTGGGGTAAAGGTGGCGACGATAAAAAATCGGCTAACTTAAATGTGTATTTACAAGTATTAAATTTATTTAACACTAAAAATATCCAAAACATATACACATTTACTGGTAATCCAGACGATGATGGTTATCTAACCAGCGCTTCTGGTGCCCTTCAATTTAACACACAAGCCGAAATAGATCAATATAACATCTTTTTAAATAACCCAAATAATTATTCACGACCCCGTACAATTCGTATAGGCCTTACTTTAGAATTTTAACTACTAAATTTTTTAACATGAAAAATTTTAACATATTTACAAAAAAAACACTTGTTTGCTCATCTGTTTTACTAGCCTTTTCGGTATTTGGAAGAGAAAATGTAGGTTTACCTAAAAGAAATTCTAACCAAATGGCTCAAAAGGTTTTAGGTGGATGTACCGCACCTTCATCTGCAGCCGAATTAAAAATTAATAACGTTCGCACTATTATATATTCGGGCTCTGATATGTGGTGGGATTTGTTTGGCTCTCAAGACGCTTGGTATTGTGTACCTAAAGTTGATGCAAAAGCTAACTTTATTAATTCAACTTACGCAGGTAATGTTTGGTTTGGTGGATACGATGAGTCAAATAATTTAAAAGTTGCGGCACAGACCTATCGCCAAGACGGTATTGATTTTTGGACCGGACCCTTAAGTACAGTTGATGCGAGTATCGATGCAGCAACCTGTTCCAAATACGATAAAATATTTAAACTATCACAAGCTGAGGTTAGAGATTTTGTGGGGGCTGATTTTGACCCATCAAAAATTACTGCTAACATTAAAAATTGGCCAGGTAGTCCGAGTGATGCAAATGTTGACCCATATTTAGCACCATGGGTAGATAAAGATGGACTTGCGGGTGGCGATGGTTTATATACACCTGAACAAGGTGATTATCCTTATTATGATATTTATGGTACCGCAGGCTTTAATAGCTTAGGGCAGTGTAATGCTAAAGTTTATGGTGATGAAACGCTTTGGTGGGTATATAATGATAATGGAAATGTTCATCAACAAACACAAAGTGCACCAATAGGGATGGAGGTTCGTGCACAGGCGTTTGCTTTTGTTACAACCGACGAAATAAATAATATGACGTTTTATAATTATCAATTAATAAATCGTTCAACAAGCCGTTTGTTACAAACCTATATGGCTGTATGGACAGATGCTGATTTAGGGGGTTCTAAGGATGATTACATAGGTTGTGATGTTGGACGAGGGCTTGGATATATTTATAATGGAGATAGTTTCGATGAAAAATTGGGATCAGCTAATGGTTACGGCGACTACATCCCTTCCTTAGGGTGTGATTTTTTTCAAGGACCAATACCTCCTTTCAATGGTGTAGATGATGACCACGATGGGATAATGGATGCTCAAGATCCAGGAGAACAAATGGGGATGACAAAATTTATGTATTACAATAATGTGCAAACTGGCCCTGACAAGAACCCAGGAACAGCCTCAGAATATTACAATTTAATGCGTGCCTTGTGGAACGACGGTTCGCCTTTAACATATGGTGGTACTGGCTTAGGCGGGTCTTGTGCAACTAGTTATGCTTACCCAGATGACACAGATACTGACCCTTTAAGATGCGGCCCACAATGGAGTGAAACAGCTCCACCAGATGACAGAAGATTTATACAATCGGCAGGACCTTTTACTTTAGAACCAGGCGCAGTAAATTATGTAACCATTGGTTTGCCTTGGGCACGTACATCAATAAAAGGTTCTCCTAAATCATCAGTATCTTTAATGAAAATTGCAGATGATAAAGCGCAGGCTTTATTTGATAATTGTTTTCAATTAATTAAAGGACCTGATGCACCAGATATTACAATTCAAGAATTAAATAACGAACTTATTTTATATTTTTCAAACAAACCAACTTCGAATAATTATTTATTTAATTATTCAGAAAAAGATCCTGGCATTTCTTATGATCCAACTCACTATGCGGCAGGTAATAATAAATACCAGTTTGAAGGGTTTTTAGTTTACCAATTAAAAAACGAAAACGTTACAATCGAGCAATTAGGTGATTTATCTAAGGCGCAAGTTGTGTTTCAGTCAGATATAAACAATGGTGTTACTCGTTTAATTAACTATGCTGATCCTGATGGTTTAGGGGTAAATGTTGCAAAAGTAATGGTTAATGGTATTGATAACGGCGTGCAAACAACTTTTAAGTTTACTAAAGATTTATTTTCTAAAACACCCGATCAAAAAGTAATCAATAGTCGTAGTTATTATTTTATGACGGTTGCATATGCTTACAATCAATTTGGAAAATACGTAGCCGATTTGCCATATATTTCATACGGAGTAGGTTCTTTAGAGGGACAAAAATTACCATATTTACAAGGCGCCAACATCAAAAAAGCATCAGCAATACCGCACGATCCTATTTCAATTATGGAAGAGAATGTGGCGGGAGCAGATTATGGTTACGGCCCTAAAATTACTCGTATTGAAGGTCAGGGTAATGGCGGCAACAATTTAGATTTAACACAAGCCTCTGTTGATGCTATTGTAGCAAGTGAAGGCCGTGTTGATGCAATAACTTACGAAAACGGAAAAGGACCATTTAACATTAAGGTTGTTGACCCTTTAAATGTACCAAACTCAACATTTTTATTGCGATTTGTGAATGCTACGTGGAGTGCTTTTTCAGATACAATGCGTTTAGATCCTTGTAAAATCAAATCAACATATCACCAACAAATAGCTACAACTTCGCCATTAAAAAAGAATACACTTTTTGGAAAAGCAATAGGTGATTCAACTACTTGGGAATTATTAGATTATGGAACAAATAAAGTGTACAAGCCTTGTAAATCTATTCAAATTGGACAAGAATACTATTTTAGTGAGCTAGGCTTGTCAGTTAATTTTGGACAATCGAGTGATATTGCAGATTTAGGGACAACTGCAAATGTTGCAACAGATAGAATTGTAAAAGAAGGTGATTTTATTGGAGCATCAATGGAATTTTCTGACCCTAGTTTAATTTGGTTAACAGGCGTTAAAGATAATGACAACAAAGATTTTTCTGGAAGAAATTGGATTAGATCAGGAACAAGCTTTCCAGCACCAACCGATAATTTTTCAAATTTTGGAGATTATAGATTTGACAAAAACGAATTTATAGATGGCGAGTCTAAATTCGGTAAAATTTTAGGAGGCACATGGGCTCCTTATTTACTTACTGCTTCATATAAACCAACAGGTGATTTACAAGGAGAAATACAGGCTGCACCAGCTTGGGACAGGCACGCTATTGCAGCATCACCTTATTTAGAGGTTTTGTCAGGCGCAAATAATAGCTACACAACCAGCCCATTAACACTGAAAGATCCGTTTTATGATTTAAGAGGTTTGGCAAGTGTAAACATTGTGTTAACTAAAGATAAATCGAAATGGACCAGGTCGTTAGTGTTAGAAGAAAACGATAATAATGCAACTGGCGCAAGAAAGTTAGAAACAAGAAGGCATTTATCTGTAGATAAACAAGGTCGTTCTTTAGGTCAAGCGGGTTATAATGCCACTGAGGCTGAAGTTGATTCTGTTTTAGGATCGCCATTTTTAACAGGTCTTGGTTGGTTTCCTGGCTATGCAGTAAATGTGGAGACTGGCGAAAGGTTAAATATTGCTTTTGGAGAAGATTCTTATCAAGACCAAGGTAACTCGGTTTATTTAAACAATGGTAATGATATGATTTGGAATCCTACTTCTAAAGAAACAGCTGTTGGAGGCTATGCAACAACGCCAGTTAATAACTATAAATATGAGTTCGGTGGTCGCCATTATATATATGTATTTGGTAACAACAGAAGTTCATCTACTTATACATTAACAGGGCCATTAGTTACACCTGTTATAAGTATGCAAAATAAACATGTTGGGGTAGGTAATTACAGTAAATTTAATGAGTTTGCATACAATTACAAAAACGCACACAAAATTGCGTACAATTCTACTGCTAACGCAATTATAAAGTATAAATTTTTACACAATATTTATACCGAGGCAATGTGGGTAAACATACCATTGGTAACTAAAGCACAGTTTGAGTTTAAAAACCCAGAAAACATGCCGTGTGACGTAACCGTTAAGTTACGCGTTAAAAAAGCTTACAAGTATGGTAATGCCGGCTCTGCAGCCGTTACAGTTACTTTAAGTGCTGCAAATAATGGTTATGCGCCAATTGTTCCAACAGTGGTAACACCAAGTTATTCAACCGAATTAACAACAGATAATGCTACAAATACAAGTAGCTTAACACTAAACAATAATTTTGGGTATTATCAATTTAACACAAACGATGTTTATTCGATTACAAAAACAAGTGATGATCAAAAATCAGCCCTTGATTTAATAAACATTGTGCCTAATCCTTATTATGGTTATTCTAAATACGAACAGTCGAGAGATGAAAATGCTGTTAGACTAACAAATTTACCAAATAAATGTAAAATAAAAATATTTACACTAAATGGTACTTTAATTAGAACGTTTGACAGAGATGTTACGGATCAATTTGACATTTTAATTAAAAACAATGCCGAATCACTTCAATCTAAAAGAAGACCAGTTCTGGATTGGGATTTAAAAAATCAAAGTGGAATTGCAATAGCTAGTGGTTTATACATTATACATATTGATGTGCCAGGTGTTGGCGAAAAAATATTGAAATGGTTTGGTGTAATGCGCCCATTAGATTTACAAAATTATTAATTTTTTAGTTATTACTAATATGAAGTCACTTTTAAATAAAACGTTAACTATTGCTTTAATAAGCACAAGTTGTTTTTGTAATGCGGTATTTGCAGGAAACCCAGAAAGGGCAGGCTCTGCTGGCGGAACACAATTGTTAATTAACCCTTACGCTCGTTCGGCTGGTTTTGCAGGCGCAAATACAGCAAGGGTTAGAGGCCTAGAGTCGCAATTTTTAAATGTTGCAGGATTAGCATTTACAAAACGAACTGAAGTTATGTTTATGCGCTCGGCTTGGTTAGTAGGTACCGGAATTAACATTAATGCGTTTGGTTTATCGCAACGTGTTGGAGAAACTGGAGCATTAGGCTTAGGAATAACATCTATAAACGCTGGTAAAATAGAAAGAACAACGGAAGACCAACCTGAAGGAGGATTAGGAACCTTTACGCCACGCTTTACAAACATTGCCTTATCGTATGCAAAAGGCTTTTCTGATAATATTTATGGAGGAGCAACTTTGCGAGTTTTATCCGAGGGCATTGACAATGTAAAGGCACAAGGCATTTCTATTGACGCCGCCATACAATATCACACTGGAAAATACGACCAAACTCACTTTGGCGTTTCGTTAAAAAATGTTGGCCCAAAAATGCAGTATAAAGGTGATGGACTAGGAATTGAAGGTACATTTGAAAACGCATATGGAAATGAAGTTAATTTAACAGTTCAGGGAAAATCGGCCGCGTTTGATTTACCAGCATTATTAAATATTGGTTTAGCTTACGATTTGTATTTAACTAAAGATACAACTGGGCGTTTAAAAACACACCGAGTAACGGTAGCGGGTAATTTTACATCAAACTCGTTTACTAAAGATAATTTTTTAGTTGGTTTAGAATACAGTTGGAAAGATATTGTGAGTTTACGCGGTGGTTTAGTTACCGAAAAAGGAATTTTTAAAGGTGAAGGCGAAAGAACAACCGCCTTTACTGGCCCATCTTGTGGCGCTACGTTTGAGATGCCTTTTGGAGAAAAAAAATCAACATTTGGCGTAGATTATTCGTATCGTTTTACAAAACCTTTTGGTGGCGTTCACTCTTTTGGTATTCGCGTTAACTTATAAAACAACCCATTAATTTATTTCATTAACAAAGAGTCCCGAGCAATCGGGATTCTTTTATTTTAAAAAGCTTATACCTATGGCAAGTGTTGCATATTATACCGAAGAAGGATTACAAAAATTAAAAGACGAATTGCATCAATTAAGAACTGTTGACAGAAAAACAGTTATTAGGGCAATTGCCGAAGCTCGTGATAAAGGTGATTTATCGGAAAACGCCGAGTACGATGCCGCTAAAGATGCCCAGGGTTTGTTAGAGGTTAGGATTGGAAAATTAGAGGAGGTAATTTCTAATGCGCGTTTAGTTGATATGTCGCAATTAGACATATCGAAAGTTAGCATTTTAACAACCGTTAAAATAAAAAACCTAAACAACAAAATGGAAATGAAATACACCATTGTTGCCGAAAATGAAGCCGATTTAAAAGCAGGAAAAATATCTATAGATTCGCCGATAGGAAAAGGATTAATAGGTAAAAAAGTTGGAGATAAGGTTGATGTAACAGTACCAGCAGGTATTATTCCTTTTCAAATTATCGAAATAACACTTTAGTAAAATAAATGCCTACTGTTTTTTCTAAAATAATTGCAGGCCAAATTCCTTGCTATCAAATTGCCGAAAGTGAACATTACTTTGCTTTTTTAGATATTTATCCCTTAAAAAAAGGCCACGTTTTAGTTATTCCTAAGCTTGAAGTTGATGATTTATTTGATTTAGACAACGACACGTATTTGGGCTTAATGGCTTTTGCTAAAACAATTGCAGTTGCTATTAAAAAAGCGATACCTTGTTGCCGAATTGGGGTTGCTGTTATTGGCTTAGAGGTGCCACATGCACACATACACCTTGTG
>JAYSUQ010000306.1:0-7202 GCA_043718985.1 Bacteroidota bacterium
TGATGCAGCCTATTAAATCTATTTTTATCTGTTAGGTTTATGCTTGTGTCTTGAACAATATTAGCCACTGGCACACATAAATTATTGTTCCAAAAATCATTAAAAGAGTTTTGTATTACATGTGCTGTTTTGCCTAACAACAATACATCTCTATCTCTAAAGTTATACTCGTGATCATAATCAAAATACTCGTCGGCAATATTACGCCCACCAGTTATGGCCACAGTTCCATCAACTGTAAAGGTTTTATTGTGCATGCGTTGGTTTGCATTTTTAAAATTTTTACGAAAATTATTTAATTTTTGAAATATATTTTTACCTAAATTAATACCTGGATTATAAATTTTTATTTCAATATTAGGATGCGAATCCATTGTTAAAATATCGTGAGCGCCAGCATCAACCATAATATCATCAACCAATAATCGCACTTTAACTCCTCTATCAGCAGCCCGCACTAAATAATCGCAGGCAATTAAGCCAACATTATCAGTACTAAAAATAAAGTATTGCACATCAATTGTTTTTTGGGCATACTCACTTAACCAAGCCCTTGTAACCATTGCGCCATCACCATCCTCTAAAACATACACGCCAGTTTTAGTTTGCATAAGGCTATCAATTGGTTTTAATTCGGCACTCAAAGTTAATGTGCTATCGCGATGTATGCTTGCGCAAAAATTTTTTGGTTGTTCGGGTAACTTATCTTTAGGAGCGTTGTTGCAACTAATACAAAAACAAAGTGCAATAATTGAAATTTTAAACATTTAGCAAATTAATTAATTTTTATGGGTTTTTAAAACGATAAACAAATAAAGTGATTTGAGAATTAGTACTTTAAATTAAGTTAGAACGATTCCAAATAGCATTTGTTTCGATTAAAGTGCCTATTAAAAAGTCAAAAAAATTGCATTCCAAGCTTTGCAATCATACATTTGCATCGTAAAATTATTTCAAAAAAATTATGAGCAAAGGTTTCTTAAAATCATCAATTGGTAAAAAAACATTAATGGGCTTAACCGGCTTATTTTTAATAACTTTTTTAATTGTGCACGTTAGTATTAATTCGTTAATATTTGTAAACGATGGCGGTGTAACGTTTAATGCTGGTGCACATTTTATGTCGCACAACATTGTAATTCGAATTATGGAAATAGGTTTATTTATCGGTTTAATTACGCATATAGTTCAAGCTTTAGTATTAACATTAGATAACAAAAAAGCCCGTCCTATTGCATATGCAAAAATAGATGGTGCAGCAAATTCGAGCTGGTATAGCCGAAGTATGGGTATTTTAGGCTCATTACTACTTTTGTTTTTAGTTGTGCATTTAGCTCATTTTTGGTTACCTACTAAACAAGCTGTGTTTGCTCATGCCGAGCATAATGCCTTTGAAAGTATGAAGGAAGTTTTTAGCCAATGGTATAATGTAGTTATTTATTTATTTGGTGTAATAGCGTTATGTTATCACTTATTACACGGTTTTCAATCAGTATTTCAATCTCTTGGTATTAACCATAAAAAATATACGCCAACAATTAAAAAAGTGGGCATTTGGTTTTCAATCATTGTTTGTTTATTGTTTGCCGCAATGCCTATCACAATGGCTTTAGGTATAATTAAGTAATTTAATAACCCAACATTTTCAATTTATAATTTCACTATGAGTAAATTAGATTCAAAAATTCCTGAAGGAACCATCGATCAAAAATGGACAAAGTACCGTTCAACTATTCAACTAGTAAACCCAGCAAACAAGCGTAGTTTAGAGGTTTTAGTTGTAGGTTCGGGTCTAGCGGGAGCATCGGCAGCTGCAACTTTGGCCGAAATGGGCTATAAAGTTAAAGTGTTTTGTTTTCAAGACTCTCCTCGACGCGCACATAGTATTGCTGCACAAGGCGGCGTTAATGCTGCTAAAAACTATCAAAACGATGGCGATTCTACTTATCGTTTATTTTATGATACTATTAAAGGCGGCGATTATAGGGCCCGCGAAGGAAACGTACATCGTTTAGCCGAGGTATCAAGTAATATTATTGATCAATGTGTGGCGCAAGGTGTGCCATTAGCTCGTGAGTACGGCGGTTTATTAAGCAACCGTAGTTTTGGGGGTACTCAAGTTCAACGCACGTTTTATGCCGCTGGTCAAACTGGCCAACAATTATTATTAGGAGCTTATTCGGCCCTACAACGCCAAGTAGGTATGGGTGCAGTTGAGTTATGTGCTCGTCACGAAATGTTAGATGTTGTTACCATTAACGGTACTGCTCGTGGTATTATAGCACGTAATTTAGTTACTGGCCAAATGGAAAAACATTTTGGTCACGCTGTTTTATTATGCACAGGTGGTTATGGCAATGTGTTTTATTTATCTACCAATGCAATGGGCAGTAATGTTACTGCAGCTTGGAAAGCACATAAAAAAGGGGCGTTTTTTGGTAACCCATGTTACACGCAAATTCATCCAACTTGTATTCCTGTTAGTGGCGATCATCAATCTAAATTAACATTAATGTCGGAGTCGTTACGTAATGATGGTCGTATTTGGGTTCCGCTAAAAAAAGATGATAACCGCAAGCCAACAGATATACCAGAAAACGAAAGAGATTATTATTTAGAACGTCGTTACCCAGCATTTGGTAATTTAGTGCCACGCGATGTTGCCTCGAGGGCTGCTAAAGAGCGTTGTGACGCAGGTTTTGGTGTTGGTAAAAGTAAAATGGCTGTATATTTAGATTTTGCTTTTAACACGGCTCGTTATGGAAAAACAGAAACGATAAAACAAAACATTCAAAATGCTACTCACGAACAAATAATGACCTTAGGAAAAGCAGTTGTTAAAGAAAAATACGGTAATTTATTTACAATGTATGAACAAATAACTGGCGAAAATCCTTACGAAGTGCCAATGCGTATTTACCCTGCCGTGCATTACACAATGGGTGGTTTGTGGGTTGATTATAATTTAATGACAACCGTACCTGGAATGTACGCTTTGGGTGAAGCAAATTTTTCTGACCACGGAGCTAATCGCCTAGGCGCATCTGCATTAATGCAAGGCTTGGCCGATGGTTATTTTGTAATACCTTATACTATTGGAGCTTATTTATCAACGGAAGTTACACGAATGAGTGCCGAAAAAGATAAAGCAGATAGTATTGATAAATTAAAAACAAATCATCCTGAATTTGAAAAAGCATTAGCTGAACAAACAGCGCAAATAAATAAATTTTTAAACATAAAAGGCACTAAATCAGTTGAGAGTTTTCATAAACGATTAGGCTTAATTATGTGGAACAAATGTGGAATGGCCCGTAACAAACAAGGTTTAACCGAAGCCATTGCAGATATACAAGCTTTACGCAAAGAGTTTTGGAGCGACGTGCGTGTATTAGGAAGTGCTAACGAGTTTAATCCTGATTTAGAAAAAGCAGGAAGAGTTGCCGATTTTATTGAGCTTGGTGAGTTAATGTGTAAAGATGCTTTGCACCGTGAAGAGAGCTGTGGCGGCCATTTTAGAGAAGAACACCAAACAGAAGAAGGCGAAGCAAAACGTGACGATGACAACTTTGCTTATGTAGCAGCTTGGGAATATAAAGACATTAGTTACTGGGAATTAAACAAAGAAGAACTTAAATACGAAAATATTAAAATTGCGGCACGTAGCTACAAATAATGAGTTAATACAGCAATAAAGTAAAAATAACTAGTGCCTAAACTAATTATAACATAAAAAATTAAATAATGGAAGCATTGCACGGAGAAGAACTAAACCTAACACTTAAGGTGTGGAGACAAAAAAATAGCAAAGCCACAGGAAGCTTTGAAGTACATCAGTTAAAAGGCATTTCAGTTGACATGTCGTTTTTAGAAATGTTTGATGTATTAAACGAACAATTAATTTTAGATAATAAAGAAGCAATTGCATTTGACCACGATTGCCGAGAAGGAATTTGTGGTATGTGTAGTATGTACATTAATGGGCGCCCACACGGGCCAAAGCAAGGCGTAACAACTTGCCAATTACACATGCGTTCGTTTAAAAACGGCGATACAATTATTGTTGAACCTTGGCGTAGTGCTGCATTTCCAGTTATTAAAGATTTAGCTGTTGATCGTAGTGCTTTTGATCGTGTTATTGCAAGCGGTGGTTACATATCGGTTAACACTGGTAATGCAAAAGATGCAAATAATATTTTAATACCTAAAACAGCAGCCGACGAAGCCTTTGGAGCCGCGGCTTGTATTGGTTGTGGCGCTTGTGTTGCTGCTTGCAAAAACAGTAGCGCAATGTTATTTGTATCGGCTAAAGTAAGCCAGTTAGCGTTATTGCCTCAAGGCCAGGTAGAGCGTAAAGAAAGAGTTTTGAAGATGGTTGAGGCAATGGATGCCGAAGGTTTTGGAAACTGTACTAACACAGGCGCTTGCGAAGCCGAGTGCCCTAAAGGTATTAGTTTAGAAAACATTGCAAGACTAAACCGTGAGTTTACAGCTGCAGAATTAACAACAGCACGCTAAAATTTAATAGTGATTGATAGCATTGCGATGCCAAAAAAAACAACTAAGCAACACAAAGCTATGTAAACCAATCATCATATTTAAATAAAAAAATCTCGCTAAATGTTAGCGAGATTTTTTTATTTAAAATGTTTTAAAACAAATATTATTTACGAATATCGAGTTCGTTAATAATATTTGTAGCACCTCCAATTTTTTCAACTACCCATAATAAATAACGCACATCTAAATTAATAGTACGGTTTAAATCTTTATCAAATTTTAATTTGTGGCTTAATGCCTCATAATTACCATCAAAAGCTAAACCTATTAATTCGCCTTTGGCATTCATAACTGGCGAACCAGAGTTACCACCTGTTATATCATTAGTACTAATAAATGATACTACAATATCTTTAGCATCAGTATCTGCATATTGGCCATAATCTTTTGCTTGTGCTAATTCAACTAATTTTGTTGGTAAATCAAATTCATAATCGCCTGGCTTGTATTTTTCTAAAATACCACTTAGTGTGCAAGTATGGCTGTATTTAACAGCATCGCGTGGTACATAAGACTTTACGTTTCCAAAACTTACACGCATTGTAAAGTTAGCATCAGGATACATTTTTTTACCCTTATTCATTTCTAAATTTCCTTTTAAGTATGCTTTACCTAAATAAAAATTTTGAGCATTAAACTCAGTAAAATATTTTATATAATTTACATTAAAATTTACATTAAAGGCATTTGCCATTTCAAAAGCGGCATCTTTATGTAGGCTTGCGGTATCGGGGTTTGCAATAAAAGCATCCCATTTTATGTTATTTAAAAAAGTAGTGTTTGTAAACACATAATTAGCATATGATTCGTAAGTTGCTTTGATTTTTAAATCACCAAATTTTGAATTTAACATGGCGTAAAATGTAGTTGGCTGTTGAGTTTTATCAACTGCATCGTAATAAGCTTGTGTTGCAAATGCTAAAATGTTTTTATCAGACGCACTGTTTTCTGCCTTTATAAAGTTAGCACGTGTTATTTTAACGGCATCAATTATTTTGGTAATTTCTTCTTTAGTGGCATCTTTTTTACTAAGTGTAGCATCAAGTTTTTGTAAAGAGCTAGCAAAGGCAATTAATGGCGAGCCAAAAATACCCTCTGTCATATAAACTCTTTGTTTAGCATAGGGAGTCCAAACGGCATACGTTTTATTAAATTCAGTAAATAAGTTTTCATACTCTGATTTACCTTTTGCCCATTCTAAAAATTTAATTTCGTTTGCTTGTTTTTCTTCATAAACGTTATGTTTTAATAGTTGTTTTGATTCTCCATCAAAAAATTTCCAATAGTTTGCAATGCCCGCATAATTACCTGCTAATTGTATTTTAACCGCCGGGTCTTTTTTCATTTCTTCAAGCATGTATTTTAATCTCACATCGCGTAAGCTTACTAAACTTGGGTTTTCTATGTCTGTTTTTAATTTAACTCCGTTAGATGTTTCGTAACGATTTGTGCCACCAGGATAACCATAAATCATTGTGTAATCGCCATCTTTAACCCCTTTAATTGATACTGGTAACGAGTATTTAGATTTTAACGGTATGTTATCGGCAGCATAATCGGCAGCTTTACCCTCTTTGTTAGTATACACTCTAAATATCGAAAAATCGCCAGTATGGCGTGGCCACTCCCAGTTGTCGGTATCGCCACCAAATTTGCCAATACTTTCGCTTGGGGTGCCAACTAAACGCACATCTTTATAGCGTTCATACACAAATAATAAAAACTGATTTGCTTTAAACATTGATGCAACACGCCCTTCGTAGCCAGTACCCTCAACTTCTTTAACACCCATTTCGGTTAAAATTGTTGGTAAATTTTTTGATAATTCAATTGCATTTAAGCCTTTAATTTTTTCGTTTACTCTGTCGGTAACATCCACAATTTTAATTAAAAATTGAGCGTGTACGCCTTGCGCATATATTTCTTCTTGCTTTGTTTTGGCCCAAAAGCCATCTTTTAAATAGTTATGCTCTACCGAACTTGCAGCGGCAATAGCGCCGTAACCACAATGGTGGTTAGTAAAAATTAACCCTTCTTTACTTACAATTTCGCCCGTGCAACCGCCTCCAAAAATAATAATGGCATCTTTAATACAAGCTTGGTTCATACTATACAATTGCTCTTTACTTATTTTTAAACCTCGTTTAACCATATCGGCATATACTTGCTCGCCTAATAACATTGGTAGCCACATGCCTTCATCTGCCTTGGCAATTGGTTTAAAAATAAATGAACAGATAATTAAAAACGTAGTGATTTTTTTCATTTTAAATGTGGTTATATTAGGTTAAAAATAGGGCGCTAAACTATAATAAAAATTTGAATTTTATTAAATTTTTAGATGAAAAACGATTTCAAATGATTAAGTGCCCTTTGGCTAGGATGAATAGTTTTTTTAATTATGCTTTAGTTAATCTGCTCACGCAGATATAAAACGTTAAATGTGCGTAAGATAGCTTACGCTACATTAAAAAAACAGTAATTGCAATTTATAACAAAGCACGGATACTCCCCTTTTACCAACGCGTCATATTCGCTTAAGTATAAACTTAAAATTAATAGTGACCTTTTAATGAATATACATAAAGAGTATCATCTGTTACAAGATAGACATATCTATGTTCTTTTGTAATTCGGCGAGA
>JAYSUQ010000307.1:0-22654 GCA_043718985.1 Bacteroidota bacterium
GGTGGTCAATTTGAGCCGGTTTACACTGGTCAATTTAAACCGTTTTCAGGTGGTCAGCTTACTCCGGTTTAGGGTGGTCAGTTTCATCGGTTTTTGCACGAAAGTGCTAAAAGTGATGAACGAAAAGAGTTTACCCGAATGCTCAAGTATGTAAAATCTTGCAAGCAAAAAGTGAGTTATATTTTAGTATATAGCTTAGATAGATTTAGTAGAACTGGAGATTCTGCTATTTATATTTCAAGCGAATTAAAAAAGACTGGTGTAAATGTGGTAGCAGTTACACAACCTATTGATACCAATTCGCATGCTGGTGCATTACAACAAAACATACAATTTATATTTAGCAAATACGACAATGATTTACGAAGACAAAAAACAATTGATGGAATGAAAGAAAAGCTGCTGCGTGGCGAGTGGCTTGGGCAATGCCCAACAGGCTATGAATACAAAGAAAAAGGAGTTGGCAAAGGGCAACAAATTATTATTAACGAAAAAGGCGAATTAATGAAATTAGCTTTTGAATGGAAGCTAAAAGGAATACCAAATACTGAAATAGCAAAAAAGTTAAATAGCATGGGCTTAAAAATTACGTTTCAATTATTAACGGATGCGTTTCAAAATCCTTTTTATTGTGGCTATATGGCTAACTCATTATTAAAGGGACAAGTTCTAAAGGGCAATCATCCACCGTTAGTTAGCGAAGATACTTTTATAAAAGTGAATAAAATGAAGGATAGAGGTGGATACAAGCAAAGTAAGGAAAATGATAATCTGCCTCTCAAATCTTTTATTTACGATGAAGATACAAAAGCCCCATTTACAGGTTATATAGTAAAAAAGAAAAATCTCTACTATTACAAAGTCAATAAAATTGGTGTGGGTGTTAATCGTAACATTACCATTATGCACGATAAGTTTAAAGAACATTTAGCATATTATACAATAGATGAGCGTTTTATACTACCCTTAATCACTCAATTACGATATACTTGGGATAACTTAACAGAAAGCAACACAGGGGAGAAAAAAGCCCTTTCTGCCAAATTAAACGAGGTAGAAAAAAACCTTGAAACACTAGAACGCCGACATGCTTTTGGCGAGGTAAAATTGGATATTTTTGAGAGGTATTCTACCGAATTATATGCCTCAAAAAAGGCAATAATGGAGGAGCTTGAAATTCTATCACAAAAATTATCGAACCCTAATGATTTGATAAATTATACGGTACATACTGCCTCAAAACTCCCGTCTGTTTGGGCTTGTGGCAATTACTACGAAAAAAAGAATTTTCAAAATATGCTATTTCCAAGCGGTTTAGGGTATGATGCCAAAATTGAGCATTATCGAACTCCAAAAATAAATTCCGTTTTCGGCTGTGTTAGTGATTTATCAAAGGTTTTGGAAGGAAAAAAAGAAGGCGATTTATCTTTGTTACAAGAAAAATCGCCTTTGGTAGCGGGAGAGTGATTCGAACACCCGACCTTTGGGTTATGAGCCCAACGAGCTACCCCTGCTCTATCCCGCAATATGATATAATAAAGAACAATTAAGTTTTATTTGAAAAATTCATATTAATTTTTCGAGGTGCAAATATACATATATTTATTAATTACACAACTTTTTTTTAATAATTTAAAAAAATCAAAAACTAAACTAAATTTAATGAAAAAATAGTTCGTGGGTTTTGATTTGAAATTCGACCAAATAAAAAAACAGCAATATTTATTATATTTGAGAGTTTCAAATTAATACAGTATCTAATTATTAAATTTTACAGAATGAATTTTATACAAAGGTTACGTTTTTTTTTAATAGGATTTGTACCAGGATTAATTATCCTTTTTTTTATTATAAAACAAAATGGATGTTCGAGCCCTAACGAATTAAAAATGTTAGAGTTAACGCACCAACATATTAATGTAAGTAATAAGGTTAACTGTAAATTAAAATGCTTGGGTATGAATGAGGCTTTGTTTAAAGTTAATTTACGGTTATTTAAAATTAATTATAGTTTAAGTACCGTTCGCCAAAAGCCCTACGGACTTTATTATTTACAAGGCATTGATGATTTAGAAAATAGGTATGAAATGGTTGCCGAAGATAGAGATACAACAACGTTTGTTGATGATATTAAATTATTGAAATTTTCAAAAAAATGTAATTGCGATAGTGTTAATTTATAATGGAATTAAAAAGCGATTTATCTAAATTTAATAATAACTGGTATAACCCAGGTAATGGTGTTAAACGTGTTATTTGGTATATTGTAAATGCACTGTTTTTTAATTCGGCATTTCCTATAATTACTATAAAAATTTGGTTACTAAAATTATTTGGCTCAAAAATAGGAAAGGGCTTTGTAATTAAACCTTACGTAAACATTAAATACCCTTGGAAATTAAGTATAGGAAACAATGTGTGGATTGGCGAAAAAGTATGGATAGATAATTTAGGCTTTGTTGTTTTAAAAGATAACACATGTTTATCTCAAGGCGCTATGTTATTATGTGGCAATCATCATTACAAAAAAGTTGCTTTTGATTTACTTGTTGGTAATATTACAATAGAAGAAGGTGCTTGGATTGGTGCTCAATGCGTAGTTTGCCCAGGTGTTAAAGTAGGTAGCCATGCCGTATTAACAGTTAACAGTGTGGCTACTGCTAATTTATTACCTTGGAGTATTTATCAAGGAAACCCAGCACAAAAAATAAAAGATCGTGTAATTAAATCTTAATTTAGTTAAAGTCGTTCTAATAATTGCTTAGCGTGTTCTTTTGTTTTAACCTCTTTAATAATATCAATTATAATTCCTTTTTCGTTAATTAAAAAAGTTGTGCGTATAATGCCATCAAAAATTTTACCCATAAATTGTTTTGTGCCCCAAACATCGTAGCTTTTTATAATATCTTTATTTTCATCAACTAATAATGAAAATGGCAGCTCAAATTTATCGGAAAATTTTTTATGTTTTTTTTCATCATCAGCACTAACACCAATAACCACACATTGTTTTTTTAACAACACCTTGTAATCATCTCTTATGCTACAAGCTTGCATTGTGCAGCCCTGCGTATTATCTTTTGGGTAAAAATACAAGGCTACTTTTTTACCTAAAAAATCTGTTAACGAAATTGATTTTCCGTTTTGATTATTAGCTTTAAACAAAGGCGCCTTACAACCTATTTGCAATGAACTTGTATGGACAATAAATTTGTTTTTTAACTCAATAGGTTTAATTGTTTTTTCAATAACTATTTTTTTAGTTTCAATAATTACTTCTGTTTTTTTTGCGCTCATTTTTAGTTTAGGTAAGGCTTTTGTTTTTAAAAAATTAGTTTTATAATAGCTACACCATTGTTGTAAGTTACAATCAATACATTTTGGATTACGTGCCACACAAGTGTAACGTCCGTGTAGTATAAGCCAATGGTGTGCCGTAGCAATATATTGTTCGGGTATGTATTTAATTAGTTGCTGTTCACTTTGGAGTGGGTTAGTAGCTTTTGTTAATCCTAATCTATTAGATACTCTAAAAACATGGGTATCTACTGCCATTGCTGGTTTGTTATATATAACTGATGCTACCACGTTTGCAGTTTTTCTACCTACACCAGGTAATTTTATTAAATCATTAATTTCGCTCGGAACCTCACTATTAAAGTCGCTAACTAACATTTGAGCCATGCCTAGTAAATGCTTTGCTTTATTATTTGGGTAACTTACACTGCGTATATAACTAAAAATAACATCAACGTTTGACGTTGCCATAACCTCGGCAGTTGGAAAGTTTTTAAATAATTTTGGTGTTACTTGGTTAATTCGTTTATCGGTACATTGAGCTGATAAGCTAACTGCCACAACTAATTCAAATGGATTTGTGTAATGCAACTCCGTTTCGGCAACAGGTACATTTGTTTTAAAATAATTTACAATGGCACTAAACTTTTCTTTTTTAGTCATTAAAATAAAAATTAGTTAAGTTGTCATTAAATTAATTATAAGTCAAAATTTATTAAGATTAATCAATTTAATCTTCAAAAACAGAAATACTAAAACAACACTAAAAACTAGTTAATCCTTTGGTTTATAACTCTTATTTTTTTTTAGTTAAGCTAAAAATCAAATCAATATCATCTCTTTCTTTAACCAATGGTTCAATTTCGTGTATCATTGTTTGAAAACCTTCTTCTTCAATAATTGCTTTGTATTGCTTTAGCGGATTCATTATTAATAAAAAATTACCGGTTTTTGGACTCGCATTAAAAATACCGCTTACTGTTTTGTTTTCAATATCAATAAGTGTGATTTTTGCTTTTTGAGGATTGTTTGCAAAAATAATTCTTCCGTGTTTTACTTTTAAATCGTTATCGCCAAAACGTGTATCAATTTGGTAAATATCACTTCCGCCATATGAATCTTCTCTAATAGATGAATAGTAACCTCGTGTACCATTAGCATTTAATACAAAAAATATGTCGCTATTAACTGTATTTATAGGCGAACCTAAATTTGTTGGCGCCGAAAATTTATTTGTCTCAACATTAGCAATAGTTTTAAAAACGTCGTACTCGCCCATCGAGTTATGGCCTTTAGAGCTAAAGTATAAAGTAAATCCATCTGGGTGTAAAAATGGCGCATCTTCATCTTTATCAGTATTAACATCTTTACCTAAATTTTGTGGTAAACTCCATTTTCCATTTGGTAATTTTTTAACTCGGTATAAATCTTTTCCACCATAGCCCCCGGGTTTATTACTACTTAAATATATTACACTTGTATCGTTACTATAACAGGCGCTAGTTTCTACAAAAGGTGTATTAATTTCTGAGCCATATTTTTTGGGTTCGCTCCAGCCTTCATAATCTGTGCGGGTAACAAACAAATCGCCACTTACAATATCGGGCGATGTTCGGTATATCATTAATTGGTTACCATCAAAACTTAATGCAACACAAGCATCGTGTGTTTTGGTATTTATTGGAGTTCCCATGTTTTTAGGTTCGCTCCACGTATTATTATCTAATTTAGTTGTAACATAAATATCTTCAAACGAATTACCGTATTCATCTAAAACATTACCATCGCCACCAGGCCTGCGCGATGTAAAATACATTACTTTTTCGTCGGGTGTAATTAGTGGTACATAATCTGCGTAAGCCGAATTAATTGGCTTACCAACATTTTTAATTAATGCGCGATGCGGGTTTGTTAAAAATTCCTTAGCATTTATGCTACAGCCAATATTGTAATTTACTTCGGCATCGGTAATGGTGCGTTGTTTAATTGGTATGGCTTTATATTTATCAAAACATAAAATTGCCTCATCAAAATTAGAGCTTAAATGGTAAATTTTGCCAAAATAAAATTGTGTTTCGGGCAGCTTACTATTTTTAATTTTCACTAAATATTTGTAGCACGAATCTATTGGTTGATTCATTTTAATGCGACTAATAATGGTGTTTAAATTTGCTTTTTCGTGATTAGGGTCAATTTCCAAAACTTTTTTATAAGCGTTTATAGCATTTAAATAATCTTCGGTATCAAAATAAATTGTGGCGTTTTTTAAATCTTTAGCGTAAAGTTTGGGGCTTGGTTTTGTTTGAGAAATAACAGTGAACCCCAAAAAGATTAAACAAACAAAGGCTATTTTTTTTATAATTAACATACGCTACAATAAACTAATATTAGGTTAATGTACTAAAAAAATATTTACCTTTTACAATCGCAAAAGATAAATATTTAACAAATTAATAAAAACAGGTTCTATAAGCCGAGTTCTGTATTTTGTTTCCAAAACTTTCATCATTTATCTATGCAGCCTACCCTCCTTAATATAACTTACGTTATTGCAGCGAGCCACCACAAAATTAAGGTTTACATGGCCTTACAACATAAGAGGTTTATCCTATTTAGCTGTTACCACCTAAACATGTGAGCTCTTACCTCACATTTTCACTATGACCCAAACTTGCGTTTAGGCTACTTGGTTTTCTGTGACACTATCTGTTACATTAGCATTTCTGCTATTGTACCCACCCTTTCAAGCGGCAAATTGCTCTGTGTTGCCCGGACTTTCCTCCCTTATAAATAAGAGCGATGAAACGAACCTGTTTTGGGTAAATGTACAACATTTAAATTAATTTGAGGTTGATGTTATTACACAATTTTACTATCTTTGCACGAATTTTAACACCTAAAATTCACTCTATGGCTGTATCATATTTAGCAAACAAATTTGCTCCCGAAGGTTTAACTTACGATGATGTTTTATTAGTGCCAGCTTACTCAGAAGTTTTGCCACGTGAGGTTAGTATTGGAAGTTATTTTACTAAAAACATTAAAATAAATACACCAATTGTATCGGCAGCTATGGATACCGTAACTGAATATCAATTAGCTATAACCATTGCGCAAGAAGGAGGCATTGGTGTTTTACATAAAAACATGACAATTGCCGAGCAAGCAATGCATGTGCGCAAAGTAAAACGTAGCGAAAGCGGAATGATAGTTGACCCACTAACTATTTTAGAAAACGCAACAATTAATGATGCTTTAATACTAATGGCCGAAAACAAAATTGGTGGTGTGCCTGTTGTTGATATAACTAAAAAATTTGTAGGCATTGTTACTAATCGCGATTTACGTTTTGAGAAAAATTTGAAACGATTAGTAAAAGAAGTAATGACGCCAGCAAGTAAAGCAGTTACCGCAGCACAAGGCGTTACATTAAAACAAGCCGAAGAAATTTTACAAGATCATAAAATAGAAAAACTACCAATACTTGATAAAAATAAACACCTAATAGGGTTAATTACTTATAAAGATATTATTAAAATTAAAGTTAGGCCAAATGCTGCAAAAGATGAAAGGGGTAGGTTGCGAGTTGCAGCAGCAGTTGGCGTTACCGCCGATACTATGTTGCGAGTAGATGCTTTAGTAGAAGCAGGAGTTGACGCAATAATTATTGATACCGCACACGGCCACTCAAAAGGAGTTATTGTAAAACTAAAAGAGGTTAAAAAAAAATATAAAAACCTGCAAGTAATTGTGGGTAATATAGCAACTGGCGATGCAGCATTAGCATTATTAAAAGCTGGTGCCGATGGTGTTAAAGTTGGTATTGGGCCAGGCTCTATTTGCACCACACGTATTATTGCAGGTGTAGGTGTGCCGCAATTAACCGCAATTATGGAGGTTGCAGCCGCGTTAAAAGGCAGGCTACCAATTATTGCAGATGGTGGCATTCGTTATACAGGCGATATTGTTAAAGCAATTGCAGCAGGTGCGCACACAGTAATGATGGGCGGTATGTTTGCAGGAGTTGAAGAAAGCCCTGGAGAAACTATTATTTTTGAAGGTCGTCAGTTTAAAGCTTATCGCGGAATGGGTAGTTTAGAGGCAATGCAAAAGGGTTCTAAAGACCGTTATTTTCAGGATGCTGAAGATGATATAAAAAAATTAGTACCCGAAGGCATTAGTGGTAGAGTTCCATTTAAAGGACATTTAGCCGATGTTATGTATCAATTAATTGGTGGTTTACGTGCGGGCATGGGCTATTGTGGTTCTAAAACTATTAACGATTTACAAAATGCTAAATTTACACGTATAACAGCGGCAGGTGTTAAAGAAAGCCATCCGCACGATGTTGTTATTACAAGAGAAGCGCCAAATTACACGAGATAATGAGATTATAAATTTTGGATGTTTAATTAATTTTTATTAAACATTTAAAACTCAACATTTAAAATTATAAAAAGGAATGATATTACCAATAGTAGTTTATGGCGACCCAGTTTTAAGAAAAAAATGTGTTGAGGTGGATAAGGATTTTCCAAACCTAACGCAAATTATTAAAGATATGTACGAAACTATGTACGATGCTAATGGCGTTGGTATTGCCGCGCCTCAAGTTGGCAAAGCTATTCGTTTATTTTTAGTTGATGCCTCGCCATTTGCAGAACTAGATGAGGATGAAGAACCCGAATTTACTGAAGAAGAAATGAAACAAATGAATGGTTTTAAAAAAACATTTATTAATGCAACAATTACCGAAGAGGTTGGCGAAGAATGGAAATTTAACGAAGGGTGTTTAAGTATACCTAAAATTAGAGAAGACGTTTTACGTAAACCAAAAATAACTATTGAATACTACGACGAAAACTTTAAAAAACATACCGAAACTTACGATGGCGTAATAGCAAGAGTTATACAGCACGAATACGATCATATTGAAGGTATTTTGTTTACAGATAAAATTAACCCATTTAAACGAAAATTAATTAGTGGTAAACTAACTGATATTTCGAACGGAAAATTTAGAGCCGATTATAAAACTAGAGTTTATCAAGCAAAACGATAATGAAATTATTTATATTAATTAGCACAGCTTTGTTATTAGGATTAGTTAGTTGCTCAAACAACCAAACTGTAACAACAAACCCATCAGATAATCAACCAACAACTAACTTTAATTTAAATTGTTTAAATGCATTAAAAAACGCACAACATTGTGATAGTATTTTATTAGTAGCAACAAGTTTTAGTAAAATCGATGCCGAAAATGCAGTTACTGCATTTACAATATTTGCCAGCACTTGTAAAGATGATAGTTTAGCGCCTGTTTTTTTATTAAAAGCAGGGCAAGTTGCTCAATCGTTAGGGAAATTTACTCAAGCTATGGATTGTTTTAATAAATGTATTAATATTTACGATAAATTTAAAAACAGAGGTGTTGCCATGTTTTTATTAGCACAATTGTTCGACGATAGTAAAATGCTAAATAATGAAGAGGAAGCAAAAAAAATTTACGAAGAAATTACCAAACAATACCCAAAATCTGAATGGGCAATTAATGCCGAATTATGTATTAAAAATTTAGGTAAAACTGATGAAGAGTTGATGAAAGAGTTTATAAATAAAAACAAATAATTAATTCATTTTCACTCTTCAAGTTTACCAAATTTACCACTATTAAAATCGTCAACTGCCTGCGCTATTTCTGCTCTAGTATTCATTAAAAATGGCCCATAGGCAGCAATTGGTTCATTTAAAGGTTCACCACTTAGTACTAATAATTTACAGTCGGCTATTGCAGTAACTGTTATTTTTTCGCCTTCGTTTTTAAATAAGATAAAATTATCGGTTGGGGCATTGCTCGTATCATTAATAATTGCCGAGCCATCAATAACTAAAATACATGTATTAAAATGAGAAGGGAAATTTAAAAATAATGAGGCTCCTTTTTTTAAAGTAATGTTATACATTTCTATTTTAGAAAACGTAAAAGCAGGTCCTTTAACACCATTATATTCGCCAGCTATTACATCTACAACACCCGTATTATTATCTAAATAAAATTTACCTTGTTTTTCGTTTGTTAACTCTTGGTATTTTGGCGTTGACATTTTAAACCGAGCTGGTAAATTAACCCATAATTGCACCATTTGAAACCAACCACCGTTTTCACTAAACTCTTTTTCGTGGTATTCTTTATGTAATACGCCCGATGCTGCCGTCATCCATTGCACATCTCCCTCGCCAATAATACCACTGTTGCCATAACTATCGTGATGGGCTATTTTACCGTGGTATGCAATGGTTACGGTTTCAAAACCGCGATGCGGATGCACACCAACGCCTCGTTGCTTATTGGTTGGCGTAAACTCAAATTTAGAATTATAATCGAGCATAAAAAACGGGCTCATTCTTTGCTGATCCATATTATAACCACTCGGAAAAAAATTATGTACCCTAAAGCCATCGCCAACAAAATGATGTGGAGGTGGAGTTAATATTGCTTCAATTGTTTTTGTTTGCATAACTTAATTTTTATTAGATAAATTTACTAGTAATTTTTATAATAATATAATGAGCGTTGATGAATTAGAAAATGAGTTAAAAAAACTTTTGACAATGCCGTCATGGGGTAAAAAACAAAACAACGAGTGGGATACTTTATCGAATTTTATTTACCAATTACCAAATTTTGAAAACTTACAAAGCCAATTATTACTTTTAAATTTAGGTGTCGAATTTAATAATTACACAATCCATCGTTGGTTTAATACCTTATCGGCAATTGGTATTGAAAAACTATTTTGCGAAAATGAAAAAGTAATTGCCAACAAAAATAAATTTAATAAACAGGTTGATTTTTCAATTAAAAACATTCCATTTGATCATAAAACAACCGTGTTTCCTAAAGGGTTTAATAATACAATTGAATATGCTAAACAAAACCCAAAACAATTAATAACCTGGTTATATAAACAACAAAGTAAGCAGGACAGGTATCATACTGCAAACCGATTATTTATAATACTTTATAAAACAAATGGCAGCCATTGGCAATTGCGTAAGGAGTTAACTTTAATAAAACCTATAATTAGTAATTATATTTCACATTTTAATGAGCTACAATTACATCAGTTTAATTTTGAAAAAACCCACACAACGTTAGCTGATATTATTTGGGTTGAAATGTAAAAACAATCTAAAATTACACAGCCAATTTTTCATATTCTATAGCTTCAACCTCCGCTAATGGGCTAAATAAATAAATAGCACCTGTGGCAATTTCTTGGCAACGAAATCGTTTTCGTAATTTTTCGCCTTTAATAAATACACGCATTTCGTTATAAACAAAATGTGTTTTAAATGGCAAATGTTCTAATAAAATTAAATTCGAATCAGTATTAACAGCATCGTACAACCTAAGTGTACGCATAAGTGTAGCATCGCTACAACTTGCAGCCGCAGGGTTTTGTAAATATTTACGTACAGCATACAAAATATCTAAAGGTAAATTATCGGTACTTAAAAAAGGAGTCATTAATTGCCTAAACGCATGTTTCCATTCTTCGCCGTGAGGCATTACTTTGTTTTT
This sequence comes from Bacteroidota bacterium, assembly GCA_043718985.1. Taxonomy (GTDB): domain Bacteria; phylum Bacteroidota; class Bacteroidia; order B-17B0; family Aurantibacillaceae; genus UBA4416. The sequence continues at coordinate 10,886 of JAYSUQ010000307.1, forward strand.
GTAATTATTATACGTAACCAAATGCGCTATTTCATGTACCAATGTTACAAAAAACGAATATTGATTTAAATTATAGTTAATTGTAATGGTATGATTTAAACCATTGTGTGGCGATGTATAATCGCCCAATTTGGTACTGCGCTCTTTTTTTATTTTCAGTTTAAAATCAAATTCAATTATCCAATTAGCAATTGTAGGTACTGCAAATTGAGGAATATATTTGGTTAATATTTCCGAATTTCGTTGTAGTTGTAATTCACGTGGATTCATTTTAAATTATGAAATATAGGTTGTAAAATCAACATTTATAATTTATATTAAGGCTTGTATTTACTTTTAGATAGTATTTTTTGAGCATCTAATTCAGTCATTAAATCGCTAACAGTTATTTTTGGGTTATGTTGCATGTATGATTTTACTAGTTGCAAACCTACCCACATGGCAATGCGTGGCGGACAATCTTTACTAATTGCGCCAGTAAAAGGCCCATCATTTGTAAACTCAGATACCGTTTTTAAATCGTTTGCAAATAATTTATTATCCTTTGCAAAAAAGCCCCATAAATTACTTTCAAATTTTTTACAATACGCTAGTTGCTGTGCCGAGTAGCCCATTTTTAAACTATCATTAACATTGGGTAGTAATGCATCGCATAAATAAAATAATTTGCCATAAAAAATCATGTGGTTTATTAATTTGTTTTCGGGTGCCGATGAGTTGTCAAATTCTGTAATCATCCAACCTCTTATTGCATCAGGCAACACATTTTCTTTTGTCATGTTTCGAGTTCTAAATACTGGCAATCGCATCATCGTATAAAAATTACTGTTTGCACCTAAATACATTTCCAAACCAATGGCAAGGGTCGAATCTACATACACTACATTATAATTAAACCCGCCCATAAATGTTACAACTTGCTTTGGAGTATTGCGCTTCGGAAAAAATACGTTAAAGCGCTTAATCGCCTCAGTTATGTTTTCCGAAAGTAGTTCAATATCATTTTCGGTAAATGTTTTAGCAACATCGTTAAATGCAGCATTCATCTCCTTATCATTTATAAAATTTACTATTTTTTGAGTATATAAACTATCATCTAAAACAGTAACACCAATAATATTTGAGCAATACCTATTATAAAAAGCATTATTGCTTTTAAGCAAATTAGCGGTACTTTGTTTTATATTTTGAGGCGTTAATTTAAAAACCTCTTTGTCTAATCTGTTAATTACAATAGGTTTAATATTACTATTAGTTGTATCAATATCTAATTGCGAATGGCTGCAGTTTGTTAAAAATACAATTAAACAAATACTTACAATAGCGTTAAAAAAAGAGTTCATTATATAAAAAATTAGTATTTTTACTAAAACTTAAATTACACAAATTAATTATTTATGAAAAAAATATTACTGATAGTTTCAAGCACATTGTTGTTAGCTAACTCATTTGTTGCACAAGACGACGCCGATAAAAAATTTAGATTTGGATTAAAAATTACACCAACACCAACGTGGTTGCGAAGCACGGATACCAAATCGGTTGAAAAAGCCAGCACTAAATTTGGTTTTGGTTTTGGTTTGCAAATGGAATTTCGTATAAATTCAACTGCATCTTTTGTAACAGGTATTGGTGGCGATTTTTTAGGTGGCAAACAAAATTACAAAAAAGGACAAGGTTATATTTTAAATGAAAGTAACGCATATACTGACTCAAAAAACACAGAGTTTTCAAGCGCTTTATCAAATACAGCAACTGTTACAGCAAGTAAAAATAAATTTTACGAATTAAATAGTCGTAATATAAAAGCTACTTATGTAACTATACCTGTATTATTAAAATTAATGACTAAAGATATTTCTGGCTTTAAATACTTTGGTATGTTTGGTGGCAATATTGCTATACAGTCAAAATTTAGAGCAACAGATAATGTTACCGAAATTACATCGAGCACAACCAATTCGGTTACAACTTATGTAAAATCAAGTAACACCATTAATATTGAAGATATGCGTCCATCGGGCGATTTAGTGCCAATTAATGTTGGTTTAAACGCAGGCATTGGTGCAGAATATAATTTATCGGGTAACACATCGGTGTTTTTAAGTATAAACTATTTACGTGGTTTTATTAATCAATACCAACCAAAATCAGATATAATGGTTGATGATTTAGTTAAAAAATTAAACGAAGCTGCCTTATTACCAGCTGGTACACCTGCAATTACGCCCGAGCGTTCTAAGCAATCAGCTTATGTTGACGGCTTACAAATTAACATTGGTATTTTATTTTAATCAGCATTGTTTTATAATTTAAAAAAATCCCAGCAAGTTTGTTGGGATTTTTTATTTTTACAAAAAACACATCGTTATGCAAAACAAAAACATAATCAATCATATAGTAAATTGGTTAACTAATTATTCAAACACAACACAAACAAACGGTTTTGTAATTGGTATTTCGGGCGGTATAGATTCGGCATTAACATCAACCTTATGCGCCTTAACAGGCAAAAAAGTAATATGTTTAAACATGCCAATTAAGCAACACAAAACAGAGTACGATAGAGGTAATGCACACATTAATTGGTTAAAAAAAAACTACCAAAACGTTAGTAGCCACGAAGTTAATTTAACCCCAATTTTTGAATCGATGGAAACTACATTTGAAACAGAAATTCAAGATTTTTTAACAATGGCTAATACACGTGCTCGTTTACGAATGCTAACATTATATGCTTATGCAGGGCATCATAAACTACTAGTTGCTGGTACAGGAAATAAAATTGAAGATTTTGGAATAGGTTTTTTTACCAAGTATGGTGATGGTGGTGTAGACATTAGTCCGATTGCGGATTTAATGAAATCGGAGGTTTACAGCTTAGCAGCAGAGGTTGGGGTAATTTCTGAAATTTTAAAAGCACGCCCAACAGATGGTTTATTTGCTGATGGCAGAACAGATGAAGACCAAATAGGAGCAAGTTATGATGAATTAGAATGGGCAATGCTTTATATTCAAAAAAAAGACAACTACGACTTAACCGAACGTCAAAAATTAGTAATGAGTATTTACACACAACGTAATAACGCCAATAAACATAAAATGGATGCAATACCTGTTTGCAAAATTCCTCTCAATTTTTTTGATAAATAATTCTGTTCAAAAACAAATAAAACGCAAACAATAAATTAAAAAAATATGGTTCGATTATTATTAAAAAATATTAAAACATTAGTTCAGGTTAGAGATAAAACTATTTTAAAAGTTTGTGGCGCCGATATGAAAGTATTGCCTTGTATTGATAACGCGTGGTTGGCAATTGATAATGGGTTAATTGCCGATTATGGCTTGATGGAAGATTTTCCGGGTATTGAAGACTGGAAAGGATTAGAAGTTATTGATTGTGATAATAAAATAATTATGCCTTGTTACGCCGATAGTCACACACATATTGTTTATGCTGGTAATCGCGAAGGCGAGTTTGTTGATAGAATTAATGGATTGAGTTATGAAGAAATTTTTGAACGAGGTGGAGGTATTTTAAACTCGGCTAAAAAATTAAGTAATGTAACCGCAGACGAATTGTTTGAGCAAGCGATGGTTCGTTTAAAAGAAATAATTAGCCAAGGCACAGGAAGTGTTGAAATTAAAAGTGGATACGGATTAAGTGTTGAAAGCGAATTGAAAATGTTGCGTGTAATTAAACGCATTAAAAATTTAAATTTAATACCTGTAAAGGCAACTTTTTTAGGGGCACACGCTTTGCCTTTAAATTATAAAAATGATAAAGCGGGTTATATTAATTTAATTATTAATGAGATGTTACCAAAAATTGCTACCGAAAAATTAGCAGATTACATTGATGTATTTTGCGAACAAAATTATTTTACATACGATGAGACAAAAACTATTTTAGAGGAGGGAAAAAAACACGGATTAATACCTAAAGTACACGCCGAACAGATGACGCATAGTGGTGGCATACAAGCAGGAGTTGAATGTGGAGCTATAAGTGTTGATCATTTAGAATTTTGTAACGATGCTGATATCGAATTATTAAAAAATTCAAATACAATGGCAACGATATTACCTGGAGCCGCATTTTTTTTAGGTTTACCATTACCACCCGCTCGCAAAATGATTGATGCAGGTTTACCAATAGCTTTTGCAAGCGATTTTAATCCTGGCTCGTGCCCAAGTGGAAATATTAATTTTATGATGAGTTTAGGTTGTGTGCAATATAAATTAACGCCCGAAGAAGTAATTAACGCCTGCACATTAAACTCTGCTTATGCTATGAATGTTTCGCACGAAGTTGGGAGCATTACTATTGGCAAAAAAGCTAATTTTTTTATAACAAAACCAATTAGTTCTTATGCTTTTATACCATATTCGTTTGGTAGTAATTTAATTGAAAGTGTTTACATAAATGGAATCAAACAATAAAGTTTAAATTTTAAAAACTTTGTAATTTATTTTTCAATTAAACTAACTTTCATTCGAATATCAACTACAGGCCTATCGGCATTGCCTGTTGGTTGTTTTGCAATTAAATCAATTATTTCCAACCCTTCTATCACCTCACCAAAAATTGTGTAATTATTATCTAAATGTGGTGTGCCGCCAATAGTTTTATATAAATTAATATGTTCTGGTTTAAATTTATAATGCACCGTTTTTTCATATAAAGGATTTACAAAAACATCTAGCTTTTTAGTATAAAACAACACGCTATCGGCTAATTTATTTTCTTTAAACATGGTAATTTTATCTTGTAATAATTTCCCATCTGGGTTTAATAATAAATCAGTTTTTATTTTCATTACAATTTCTTTATTTATTCGCTTTTCGTAATTTAGTAATTCATTATCATCGCGCACTTTACCTTGTACAATATAAAATTGCATTGCCGACGATTCTTTTTTAGGATTAACATCGTCACCATCTCTTGCCGCACACAACATACCCTTTTTATGGCATAATGTTGGTAAAATTTCGGCAGGTATTTTGTATTTTAAATCGCCATCGCCAAGCAACTTAGTGGCATCGGCGTGTTTACTATCTGGGTCGCCACCTTGTATCATAAAACCTTGTATAATTCTATGAAACAATAAACTATCGTAATAATGTTGTTGTATTAATTTTATAAAATTATCGCGATGTAACGGAGTTTCGTTAAATAACTTAATCTTTAACGAACCAAATGCTGTTTCAATTAAAATAGTTTGAGGCGCATAAGTTTGGCTACTAATTTTAAAGTGTGAAAAACAAAATAAAAAAACGAAGATTATAAATTTTAGGTGCATTTTTAAAAAATTAGTATATTTGAAATTACAAATATTAAATTAGTATACGCAAATGAATTTAAAATATATTTTTTCGGTAATTATTGGTGGTGTATTAATCATTGGCGCTGGCGCATCTTGTCAAAAAAAAACAGATTGTAAATTAACAGTAAAAACTACCGATTCGGCAGGTGCTGTTTTAGGAAATTCAACTGTTAAAGTTTTTGCAAATGTAAAAACATCTTCAGGTTCTACTGTTGAAGCAGATTTAAAAGCAACAGCAGTATCTGATGGTTCGGGTAACGCTATTTTTACATTTAAATTACCAGCTATTTTAGATGTGCAAGTTGTTGGATCTAATGGAAAAAAGGGTGTAGGTATTGTAAAATTAGAAGAAGGTAAAAACGTTGATAAAACAATTAGCGTTAAATAATTAAACTAAAAATTTAAAAAGGGAGTATCTATAATTTAGATACTCCCTTTTTTTATGTCGATTATTTTAAGTAATTAATCAGTAACAAAACGCAGTTTTGTTAATTAAATGTTCATTTTAATTAAAAATAAATGTCCTTAAAGTAAATAATTATTATAATTGCTTGTAAATCAAATTAATTGTTTATCTTTGTCGCGCAATTAGATTTAATATTTGCGTCCAAACATTGTAATCGTGCCCATCGTCGGGCTATAAATTGATTACAGCTACTGCGGAAATTAAATCATAGTTAGCAGCTAGTAATAATAATTTAAACAAAAAAAAATGACATTTCAAGAATTAGGCTTGGAGCCTATGCTCCTAAAAGCCGTAACCGAAATGGGCTTCGAAAATCCTACGCCCGTTCAAGAACAAACCATTCCTCAATTGCAAAACAAAAGCACCGATATGGTTGCCCTTGCACAAACAGGAACAGGTAAAACTGCAGCATTTGGCCTGCCTTTGTTACAGAAATTAGATTTAAAATCTCGTTTCACTCAGTCGTTAATTTTAGCCCCAACTCGCGAGTTATGTGTGCAAATTAGCAAGGATTTAATTAACTATTCAAAATACTTGAGTGGTTTAAAAGTTACTGCCGTTTATGGTGGGGCACCAATTATGGCGCAAATTCGCGATATAAAAGCAGGCTCACAAGTAATTGTTGCAACTCCAGGTCGTTTAATAGATTTAATTGAGCGTAAAGCAATTGATTTATCTCATGTTGATGTAGTCGTTTTAGATGAAGCTGATGAAATGTTAAACATGGGCTTTAAAGATGATTTAGATCAAATTTTAAGTAACACACCCCCAACCAAAAACACGTGGTTGTTTTCGGCAACAATGCCTAAAGAAGTTGAACGTATTGCAAGCAAATACATGGAAACACCTTTAGAAATTAGTGTTGGTAAGAAAAACGCTGGTAACGAAAATATTCAACATATTTATTACACCGTACAACAACGCGATCGTTATGCTGCTTTAAAACGTATTGCCGATTTTTATCCAGATATATTTGGTATTGTTTTTTGTCGTACAAAAGCAGAAACGCAAGATGTAGCCGATCAATTGATTAAAGATGGTTATAATGCAGATGCAATTCATGGAGATTTATCGCAAGCACAACGCGATTTAGTAATGAAACGTTTCCGTAGCCGTACCTTGCAAATGTTAGTTGCTACGGATGTTGCAGCACGTGGTATTGATGTTAATAACGTAACACATGTAATTAACTATAATTTACCAGAAGAGGCAGAAAACTACACGCACCGTTCTGGTCGTACAGGTCGTGCTGGTAAAACAGGTATTGCTATAGCAATTGTTACTCCAAAAGAGCAATATAAAATTAAAGAAATTGAGCGTATTATACAAAATACATTTACAAAAGCTGATGTGCCAGATGGTGTAGCAGTTTGCGAAAAACAATTGTTTAATTTAGTACATAAATTACATAACGTAGAAGTTAAGGATGAGGAAATTGAAAAATACCTTCCAGCTATTTACGACGAGTTAAAAGATTTATCGAAAGAAGAATTAATTAAACGTTTTATATCAGAAGAGTTTAATCGTTTTTATACATATTATCAAAATTCTCAAGACCTTAATACTGGTGGCGAAGGTGGAAATAATGGAAAAACAACTCGTTTTTTCATAAATATGGGCGAGTTAGATGGCTTTAACCGTAACTCAATTAAAGATTTCTTAGCAGAAGTATCAAGTATACATCCACGTATGTTATTTAATATTGATGTTAAAAACTCTTTTTCGTTTTTTGAAACAGAAAACAAATGTGTTGATGAATTTTTAGCATTAAATAAAAAAGGAATTGAGTTTAATGCTCGTGTTATTTCTTTCGAAGTATCTAAAGCAAAACCTTCAGGCGGATATGGCGATAAACGCTCTTACGGCGGAGGCTCTCGCGAAGATAGCGGACGTAGATCTTACGGTGGTGGTGGCGGTGAGCGTCGTTCATCATACGGTGGAGGCGAACGCAAATCATATGGCGGAGGTTCTCGCGAAGGTGGCGAACGCAAATCTTACGGTGGGGGTTCTCGCGAAGGTGGTGAGCGTAAATCGTTTGGTGGCGATGCAGACCGTAAACCGTTTAACCGCGAAGGTGGTAATTCTGGTGGTGGCGAAAGAAGATCATTTGACAAACCAGCTGGCGAACGATCGTTTAATGGAAATAAAGAAGGTGGCGAACGCCGTCGTAGATTTTAATTAACTACTAATTTAACTCCCGCAAATAAGTTCATTTTAAAATGAATAAAATTGCGGGAGTTTTTTTATTTAATAAAAATTAATTGAATTAGTTTAGATAACAAAATAATTTAAACATTTTTTTGTTGATTGAAAAAAGAATACTATATTTGCATCCCCTTTTTGAGGGTACTATAAATTTTAAGATTATTATATAATGTCACGTATTTGTCAATTAACAGGAAAAAAAGCGATGAAGGGAAACAAAGTTTCCTTCTCTAATTCAAAAACTCGTCGCCAGTTTAAAGTAAATTTAAAAACTAAAAAGTTTTTTATTCCCGAAACAGGTGAGTGGGTAACACTTCGTGTATCAACATCTGCAATTAAAAATATTAACAAAAAAGGTATTTATGCTTGTTTAAAAGAAGCTGTAGAAAGCGGCGTTTTATCATAATACTTATAACAAACACAACAAATGGCTAAGAAAGGTAATAGAATTCAAGTAATTTTAGAGTGCACAGAGCACAAAGATAGTGGTAAACCAGGAACATCTCGTTACATTACTACTAAAAATAAAAAAAATACACCTGATCGTATTGAGTTAAAAAAATATAACCCAATTATGAAAAAGATGACAACTCATAAAGAAATTAAATAATCCTATTTTAAATATAATACACAATGGCAAAAAAAGTAGTTGCAACATTAAGATCTGGTAAAGGAAATAGCTTTACTAAAGTTATTAAAGTAGTTAAATCGCCTAAAACTGGTGCTTATGCTTTTCGTGAAGAAATTGTACACAACGATTTAATTACTGATTACTTACAAAAATAATTTACACATTATAATTAGTTCAATTTAAAAATTCTTTCTTTTAACAAGAAAGAATTTTTTTTTGGATATATTTAATAAATTACGCTTTTTGGAATTTGCACTGAGTGTTTTACTAGCACTAATCATAGAACAATAAATTATAAAGACATAATGAGAATAAAAAGAATAGATATACCAAAGTCAATTGACAACAACGACGGGCTTGAACATATAAAAATGGACAAGCTTGATAATATTGTTTTAATAGCAGGTAAAAATGGTTCGGGTAAAACACGAATACTTAATAAAATATTTAACACATTAAACTCAAAACCTACAAAAACAGTTATAGCTAATGCCAAAACTCAATTAGAATACAATAAAAGGAATTTAGCTTCGTATGAGCAGGCTTTAATTAGCTATGATGAACAACTAAAACAAAATACAAATCAAGCTCAAATTGATAGTATTAATAGAAATATTGCAGACCTTATTGGAGCAAAGGAAAATGCAATTCAACAAATATCCAATTTAGAATTCCAATTAAATTGGAAACAAATTGAGACATCTGAATTAACAGAAAGTTACTCTTCCGTTCGTTTTGTTCCAAAAAGTTTAGATTTAAAAGACTGCAATTCATTTCCCAAAAATCAAATAATTAGTTACGCCACTAACATTAATTCTGTTGGCATAGATAACTTACCACAAGGCACTTTTGCGAAAATTCAAGTCATTCAAGACAGGTGGTTTAATTCAACTCATCAACATTCACAGGCTTCAAAAGAAGAACAAGAAAGTGTAATTGCTGACTACGAAAAATTAAAACAAATCATTGACATCTTCTTAAACACTCCGATTGGCAGAACAATAAATGATGAAGCGACATTATTTGGTTTTCCAATGGGGCAATCAAATTTATCTGATGGACAAAAAATTCTTCTTCAATTTTGTATTGCAATTTATAGCCAAGAAACTGCACTAAATGACTTGATTCTTATTTTAGATGAACCAGAAAATCATCTTCACCCATCAGTAATTATAGAAACAATTGAAAGAATTCAAAAATGTGTTTCAAATGGACAAGTATGGATTGCAACGCACTCAATTCCATTATTGGCTCATTTTGACCCATCATTGATTTGGTATGTTGAAAACAATAAAATCGGACACGCTGGTAAAATCCCCGAAAAAGTTCTTCATAGTTTATTAGGTAACGAAGACGAAGTTGCAAGACTTCAAGATTTTATAAGTTTACCTTCTCAATATGCTACAAGTAGATATGCTTTTGAAAGTTTATTTGAACCAGGAGCAGTATTGACGGATTCTAACGACCCTCAATCATTTCAAGTTCGAACAGACTTATTGAAACTATCCAAAACAAGTGTTTTAAGGGTTTTAGATTATGGAGCCGGAAAAGGCAGACTAATATCAAACATTGTAGACCTTGACGAAACAAATCAAGAAAAGTTAATTGAAAGTATAGAATACATTGCTTATGACAAATTCCCGAATGACAAAGAACATTGTGAAAGTGCTTTAATCAAAGCATATGGAAATTGCGAAAAAAGATACTTTAATGATTTTAATAATCTATTATCGGTTTACGACAAGGGGAGTTTTGACGTAATTATTATGTGTAACGTCCTTCACGAAATTGACCCGAAAGACTGGTTGAAATTATTTCAAAACGAAGGAATTATTTCAAGTTTACTGAGTGAAAATGGTATGCTTTTATTAGTCGAAGACCAACAAATACCAATTGGAGAAAAGGCTTATCAAAAAGGCTTTTTGGTTTTAGACACGCCTCAACTTAAAGACTTATTTAAAATTTCAGAAAAGGAAACCAACTTTACATTTACTGACAAAAAAGGAGACGGAAGACTCAAGGCACATCAAATACCAAAACGTTGTTTGATACAAATTGACGAAGCATCACGACTATATGCAATAAAATCAATGTCAGTAACTGCAAGAGAAAAAATATTGGAAATTAGAGGCGAAGAAAAAAATTATCAAAATGGAAAACTACACGGTTTTTGGACACAACAGTTTGCAAATGCACAATTAAATTTAACAGAATTGACGACTAATTAGAGAGTCCAGCAAGTAACAGCACCTTTGCCCCCAGTTGTTCGAACAGCAAAGTTTTTGCAAAGAAAGTCACTTTGCGAAAGAAAGTTTTTTCGTTTTCCAAAATTCTAATAAGCATTAATTCATTAACTTAGCATTTTGGTAACCACAGTTTTAAACCGCAAACAAAGGTTGCTGGCAATTTTTGTTTTAACATAAATAGTAATAGTTTTTAGTATGGGATTTTTTGATAAATTATTTGGTAAAAAAGAAAAAGAAACACTTGATGAAGGGTTGGCAAAAACCAAAGAAAGTTTTTTTAGTAAATTAACTAAAGCAGTTGCTGGTAAAAGTACGGTTGATGCCGATGTATTAGATAATTTAGAAGAAGTATTAATAACAGGCGATGTTGGTGTAAACACAACTTTAAAAATAATTAAACGTATTGAAGAGCGCATAGCACGCGATAAATTTGTGAGTACAAACGAGTTAAATTCAATACTAAAGCAAGAAGTATCGGCGTTATTAACCGAAAATAATAGTACGGATACGTTAAATTTTGAAATTCCAAAACTAACATCACCTACAGGCGAAAAAATACCGTATGTAATTATGGTAGTTGGAGTAAATGGTGTAGGTAAAACTACTACAATTGGTAAGCTATCCCATCAATTAAAAAAAGCTGGTTACAAAGTAATGCTTGGCGCCGCCGATACATTTAGAGCAGCGGCTGTTGATCAATTAATTATTTGGAGCGAGCGAACTGGTGTAGAAATAGTATCGCAAGGAATGAATGCCGACCCCGCAAGTGTTGCGTTTGATACATTAAGTAGCGCTAAAACAAAAGATATTGATGTTGTTATAATTGATACCGCTGGGCGCTTACATAATAAAATTAACTTGATGAATGAGTTAACAAAAATTAAAAATGTA
>JAYSUQ010000308.1:0-7145 GCA_043718985.1 Bacteroidota bacterium
CGTGTAGGGCGCCTTGACGAACGGCTCCATCACCCATCGAACAAACGGTTACATAATCTGTGCCTTGGTATTTATCAGCAAAAGCTAAGCCTGCGCCTAATGGAATTTGTCCGCCAACAATACCATGTCCGCCAACAAAATTATGTTCCTTACTAAAAATATGCATCGAGCCACCTTTACCTTTACAGCACCCAGTTATTTTAGCATACATTTCGGCCATTATGTATTTAGGATGCATACCTAAACCAATGCCGTGTGCATGGCAACGGTAAGCGGTAATGTGTTTATCTTCTTTTTTAGTAGCGCTTACTGTACCTGCAACAATTGCTTCTTGCCCAATATATAAATGGCAAAAACCTTTTATTTTTTGTTGTACATAAACTTGCCCAGTTTTTTCTTCAAATTTTCGCATCAATAACATTGACTCGTACCATTTAAGGTATTGTTCTTTCGAAAACTTATTCTTTTTTTCAGCCGTTTTAGCCATAAAATTGATTTTTAATAATGTACAAAAATAAGAGAATTACGCTTTTTTGCAAGTAATATATTAATTATTAAAAAATAGTATTTTTATTAAATTGAAATAGTAATTCGTTGTTGCTTTTAATTACCAAAGCGCATTACTACATAGTTTTCGGGAACGACTAATTCGTTAGTACAGTAATTTAATTTATCTAAAATTTGAGGCGGATACTTAGTTACTACCTTAAAGCCTAAGGCTATAAAATAATTAGGTATAATGCATACTAAATAAATTGGTTGGGTTGCAATTTGTATGCGGGCATTTATTAATAATTTAGCAATGCCTTTATAACGATAGGCTTTAATAACACCTAAGGAGCAAAACTCATCACAACCATTGTGTTTTCTTATTCGGCCAAAACCAATTAATTTATTATTTTGTTTAGCAACTAAAAATTGTTCGAATTTTAAATCACGATTATCTAAATCAAATAATTTAATATGGTTGCAAATTACTATAAAATCGGCTTCAGTACTTTGGCAAATTACTATGCTGTTATTTGTTTTCAATTAGCTAAAATTAAAAATACTTGGCTTAAAAACTAGTTTCATTTTATGTTTATTTCATCAATAAAAATAAAAGCATCGCCACCAAAACCCTGGTGCCAATTTGGCAATTTGCCAAAATTAGTTGCTTTTACTTTAATATATTGTGCTTTATTGGTTTCGGATTGTTGGCTAAATTCTTTTATCTGAAGTGAATTATCGGCTGGGTCAATTGTGTTTTTTACAACACCAAAGGGCAAAAACGTTATGCCATCTAATGACGTGTAGTATTCAACTTTTATTGGAAACAAAATCCACGATCTAGTATCTTGTAAATAGTTTGATGATATGTTGCTAATTTTTTTAATTTCTTTTAAGTTAATTGTGCATTCAAAATTTTGAGATTGATAACCCTGCCACTCGCCTTTGCGCCAATTGGTTGTGCCGCTAAGTCCATCAATTAATCCTAGGTTGCCACCAGCCGAATATTGGTTGTTGTACGTGCAGTTATAGCTTATACTCCAATTGTTTGGCCGCTTATTTATTTGCGAAATAACTACGCCACTTTTTGCTACAGACGATTGGCAATATGCACTAATAGTATTTGTATTAGTAATATAAAACGGAGCAGTATACTTTTTATATTGATGGTTTAAATTAGCATAAAAAATAGCGCTGTTATTAGGCGATTGTATTTCAACCAACACACTATCATCAAAAACATTAGCATTAGTTTTTATAATTGGTGTTACACAAAAAAAGGTATTGCTACTATCATAAAACTGATTTATTGTTTGTTTATTAAAAATTGTATCGGGTGCTTGGCTTAGTTCAAAATTTAATTGATTGTTTTTTTTTGAGTTGTTATTGAAAAGTGTAGTCCAATTAATAAACGTGCTTGATAAAACACTATCGTTAATTTTAATTTTTTTAATGTAATTTATATTACTAAAATTAGATGTATTGATAGTAGTTTTATGATTATTATCGCTATAAATTATTGCTTTTGTAAACTGCGGACTTGTTAATGCCAATGAGTTGTTGCCTGGGCAAACTTGATAAATGCCTAATGCACTAAGCACATACCAGGCGCTCATTTGTCCACAGTCTTCGTTGCCAATTAACCCGTCGGGTGAGTTTTTATAAAACTGATTGCAAATTTGGTTAACACGTTGTTGTGTTTTAAAAGCCTGCCCAATATAATTATATAAATATGCGACATGATGGCTCGGTTCGTTGCCGTGTGCATACTGTCCAATTAAACCCGTAATATCATCTTGTACTCGACCTGTTGTTTTTTGTTGGGTTGTAAACAACTCGTCTAATTTTTTATTAAAACTATTACAACCGCCCATAGCATTAACTAAGCCGTTTATATTGTGTGGTACAAAAAAACTATACTGCCAACTATTTGCTTCGGTATAATAATTATTAACCTCGGTTGCATTAAATGGCGATAAAAAATTTGCGTTTTTTTTGGGTCGCATAAAGCCGGTGCTATTATCAAAAACGTTTTGCCAATTTTGCGATTGATTAGTGTACTTTGCCTGTGTAATTAATGGTGCCTTAATTTGTTTTGCAAATTGGGCAATGCAATAATCATCATAAGCATACTCTAACGTTTTTGATACGCTTTCAGCATCATCATCAACCGAAATAAATTGTTGTTGTATTTGGGAAATATTATGATTTGTATTTGATGCGTTAGTCATAGCTGTTAGTAAATCGGCTACGTTAATGTCGGCATCAACTAGGTTTTTATTATACGCATCGGCTATTACACTTGTAGCGTGGTAACCAATCATGCAATTTGTTTCGTTGCTAGCCAATTCCCAAACTGGTAGTTTGCCGCTTTGTTGGTATTGCGCTAAAAATGTTTTTATAAAATCGTTAGTGCGCTTTTTATCAATAATAGTATACAATGGGTGTGCGGCCCTAAACGTATCCCATAACGAAAACACGGTGTAATAAGAAAACCCACGTGCTTTATGCATTTTTTTATCCATGCCATAATACATACTATCAACATCCATAGCTATGTTTGGTTGTATCATCGTGTGATAAAGTGCGGTATAAAAAATGGTTTTCTTATTAACATCATCACTTGTTATTTCAATTTTTTTTAATTCGTTATTCCATTTTGTTTGTGCGGTTAGTTTAGTTTGTTCAAAATTAAAAAAAGGCATTTCTGCTTGTAAATTTTTTTTGGCTCCTTCGGTACTAACAAACGATATGGCAACTTTTAATAGAATAGGTTTTAATTTTTTTGTAAAGGAAAATAATGCTTTTATATTATTGCCATTATATAAATTAATGTTTTGCAGCTGATGTTTTGTTGTTGTATCGTTTAAAAAAACTTCATAGTTAAAGTCATCGCTAAACTCGGCTGCAAAATAAATACGTTGGTCGGTAGCCCAGCCTTGGCTTTGGCGGTAGCCTTCAATAGTACGCTTACCTGTAATTTTTAAATACGAGTTTAATGTTTTGTCTCGGTGGTTTAAATTTAAAACTACGGTGGCATTTTGTTTGTTTGGAAACGTATACCTGTGCAAACCTACACGAGTTGTGCTTGTTAGCTCAACGTTAACACCGCTGTTTAATTTAACCTGATAATAACCAGCGTTTGCGGTTTCGTTTTTATGAGAAAATTGTGTGGCATATTTTTTTTCATCAACACTATAAACCGTTGTTGTTGGCATAAATAAAATATCGCCATAATCGCTTACGCCAGTACCACTTAAGTGTGTGTGGCTAAATCCATAAATTATACTATCGCTGTAATGATACCCACTAGTACCATCCCAACTATCATCAATACGAGTATCGGGACTTAATTGTACCATGCCAAATGGCAGGGTAACTCCTGGATACGTGTGCCCATGACCACCAGTACCAATAAAAGGATTAACAAATGATACGTAGTTTTTTTTGTTTGAGTTTTGTGAATAGAGTTTTGTGTTTGCTATAATTTGGAAAAACAAAAAACAAAAAACAAAAAAATTAATCCTCATAATTATTCTTCCTCATCCTCATTTATATATTTTAAAAGTTGTGTTGGATAATCGTCAGTTAAAACATAAACACCACTCATGGGGTTTACTAATGGTTTAATGCTTTTTAATTTTATTGAAAAAATAACCTCATCGCCTTTTTGAATTTTATCGGTACTTATAATTAATTTTTTTGAAAACGGAAATTGATTAATTGTTCCATCTTTCATATGGCACTCAATAATTGTCATATCGGGTAACTCATAACTAAACTCTTCGTCGTTGTCGTGCAAGCCATTTAATGTATACGTTGCATTATTTTTAACTTTAATATCAACTACATTTCCTTTAACTGCTAATTCATCTTCCCACAAAAAACGAATGTTATCTTCTGTTTCAAAACCTTCGTTATCTTTATCGGCATAAGCCTGATCAAATTTAGAGTTTACTAATTTTATGTTTAATGTTACGTTCATTGTAAATAAATTATTACTGTTTAAAATGGTATAAAGTTATAAGTATTAATGAGTATTGTTGGTAGTTGTATCTAACTCAACGCCTTGTTTTTTAAAAATTGATGGTACTTTATAAGCATACCAAGCTAAATATCCAAAACAAATTACTGTTATAAAATAAGATTGATGGGCGCCAATTTTATCAACTAAAATGCCCTGTAATGGCGGTATAATGGCGCCTCCTAAAATCATCATTACCAATAATGCAGAGCCTTGGTTTGTGTATTTTCCTAATCCATTAATTGATAAAGCAAAAATACAAGGCCACATTACCGAGCAAAATAAACCCCCACTTAAAAAAGAATACAATGCTAAATTACCTGTACTTACTAAGCCAACAACCATCATTACCATAGCTATTACTGATAAAATTAATAAGGTACGCGCAGCATTATCGCCCGATAAAATAAAAATAGCCGATGCTAAAACGATATACGGAATGTAAAACAAGAAGTCGGAAATGTTACTGCCTCGCATGTAATTAACTAAACATATTACTGCAAAGGCAACAATTGGTGTTATAATTTGCATTATTACTTTTGTTGTTTTTTTAAAATTAAAAATTGCTAATGAGCCCGTCCATCTACCTATCATTAAACTACCCCAGTATAACGATATAAAGTGCGACATTTTTGTGTGATCTATTCCTTTAATTTCGGGCAATGCTAACAATGCTCCCAAGTTACTTTGTATTGTTACCTCAACACCTACATAAACAAAAATGGCTATCATGCCCAAAGTAAGTTGCGGAAATTTTAATGCTCCCAAATCTTTATCAAGTTTTTCGGTGTTACTAACCTCGGGTAATTTACTAAACCATAAAATACTTGCGCATAATATAAATAAACCTACTAATATAATAGCTGGTGTTTTAACGGCCTCTAAACTACTATTAATAGCGGCTGGCGAGTTAATGTTGCCAAACAAGGCATAACTTAAAATTACTGGACCAATGGTTGTGCCAAACGAGTTAATGCCTCCTGCTAAATTTAAACGGTGAGCCCCTGTTTTAACATCGCCAAAATTTATTACAAAAGGGTTAGCAACTATTTGTTGTAAGGCAAAACCTAAACCAATAATAAATAAAGCACATAGTAATAACGGATACGATTCCATACTTGCAGCAGGTATAAAAAACAATGCGCCAATAGCAGATAATAATAAGCCAATAATTAAAGCTTTTTTATACCCAATTTTATTTATTGGATCGCCACTGGCTCGCGATACTATAAAATAAATTAATGAGCCAACAAAGTATGACGAAAAAAAAGCTAAATCAACTAATTGCGATTGAAATTGACTTAAAATAAACTTTGCCTTAAACAACGGTATTAATATACCATTACTTGCGGCAACAAAACCCCAAAAGAAAAACACACTAATAAGAGCTACAAACGATGATTGAATTTTTTGCATAAAACATTATTTTATTTAAATGTATTGTTTAAATAAAGTAATTGTGAGTTAGAATGTAGTATTTATTAACACTTTGCTTTTACTATTTATGTGATATAAATTAAATTTCATAATTTATAATTTATAATTTCATAAAATGGAATTACTTACCCCAACCAATTGGAAAGATTACGAATTAATAGATTGTGGCGATTTTGAAAAACTTGAACGCTTTGGCAATTACATAACCATAAGACCAGAACCCCAAGCGGTTTGGAAAAAAATATATTCAGAAAACGAATGGGAAAAACAAGCTCACGTAAAATTTATTTCAAAAAGCAGTAGCAGTGGCGAGTGGAAATCGTTAAAAAAAATGCCCGAACAATGGACTATAAATTATCCAATTGGCTCGCAAGAATTAACCCTGCGTTTAGGGTTAACATCATTTAAACATGTAGGCGTTTTTCCGGAGCAAGCTTGCAATTGGGATGTTATTTATAATTATTTAAAAGGATTAGAAAAACCAAAATTTTTAAATTTATTTGCCTACACTGGCGGTGCAACTATTGCGGCTCGTGCTGCTGGTGCAGATGTTACACACGTAGATAGTATTAAACAGGTTGTAAGTTGGGCTAACGAAAACATGCAAAAATCAAACCTTGATAATATACGATGGATGGTTGATGATGCGCTTAAGTTTGTAAAAAAAGAACAACGTCGCGGTAATTTATACCAAGGTATTATTTTAGACCCACCGGCTTTTGGCCACGGCCCAAATGGCGAAAAGTGGAAACTTGAAGATAATATTTTAGAAATGATGGAAACTGTTTTAGAGATACTTGACCCTAAGCAACATTTACTAATATTAAATGCATATTCGTTAGGATTTTCGGCATTGGTGCCGCAAAATTTATTGCAGCCCTATGCCACAAAACACAATAGTAATTTAAGTATTGGTGAGTTATACCTAAATGCAAAAAGTGGCGTGCAATTACCGCTTGGTGTTTGGGGGCGATTAGAAAAAAAATAAACTAGTTTACTATGCATATTGATATAATTACCGTTCATCCACCATTACTCGAAAGTCCTTTTGCGCATAGTATTTTAAAACGTGCGGCCACAAAAGGTTTAGTTACTGTTAATGTAATTGATTTAAGAACTTATGGCTTAGGCCAGCATCGCAAAACAGATGATTATGCCTTTGGTGCTGGTGCAGGTATGGTTATGATGATTGAAC
>JAYSUQ010000309.1:0-2583 GCA_043718985.1 Bacteroidota bacterium
TTCCTTTTTCAAAGTAGCTAGTCCAATGGCCGTGTTTTATACCACTTACATAGCTTCCTTTTTCGCGATATTGGCCAGTTTCAAACCAATATTCCCAAGCGCCTTGTTTTTTGCCGTCGGTATTAAAATTGCCTTTGTAATTTGATTTTGCATTTATGTACCAGCCTTGCCATAAGCCTGTTGATGTTGCATTTGTTAAATTACCCTCATCTTTTAATTGCCCATTATTATACCAACTTTGCCACAATCCATTTTCTTTACCATTAACATAGGGTCCTTCTTGTAATTTTTTTCCGTTTTCAAACCAAGTTGTCCAAACTCCTGTTTTTAAATCTGTTTCAAAGTTTCCTTGTTTCCACTTTTCTTTAGTAGGATAAAAATATTCCCAGGTTCCAGTTTGTTTATCGTTTATAAAAAAGCCTTCCGATTCGGTATTACCGTTACTATAAAAATAAGTCCATTTATCGTTACGCAAACCATCTTTTAAAAAGCCTTCCATTTCTTTTTCGCCCTTATCAGTATAAAAAATCCATTTACCATTTTTTTTACCATTAATAAAATTACCTTCCGATTTTACTTTATGATTTTGATAGTACGACGAATAATAACCATTTAAAACGCCATTTTCATAAACACATTCATAATCTAACTCGCCATTAGTGTGAAAGTAGCGCCAAGTGCCATTCATTAATCCGTTACTATATGCGCCTTGTGCTTTAATTATACCGCCGTTGTACTGCGCAGTTAATGTACCGTTTCCGTTTACAATAATATGTTTTCCTTGCTCGTTATAAAGTTGCATTAATTTAAAGTTAATCGAGTCGGTATATTCTTTTTCAAGTTTTAAATTGCCGTTTTGGTAATGCTCACTACTTTTACCACAGGGGTAGTTGTTGCAAAAATGATTAATAGCATTAATAGTTCCATTGTTAAAGTAGGTTTTTACTTCGCCATTTCGTTTATCATTATCAAATTTACCTTCACTTTCTATTTGCGCATTTTCAAAATAATAAATCCAATTGCCTTGTTTTTTACCATTAACAAAGCTTTCGCGACTTTTAATAGTTTTACTTTCGTAGTAAGATGTCCAAATACTATCGGCAACGTTGTTTTTAAAAATAGTTTGCTGTGCAATATTTCCATTTTTAAAATAATAATTAAAGTAGCCTTGTTTTTTACCTCGGGAGTATTGCTCGGTTGCTTTTATGGTTTTATCTTCATAATAAAAAAACCACGTACTGTCTTCTTTTCCGTTATAAAACGAACCCATTCGAGATATGTTTCCATTTTTATAATACTCGGTACGTTTACCGTGAGGCATACCTTTAACACTATTTGTTACCGATTTTAGTTGGGTTTGTTGCGCGTCGTAATATTCGGTATTAGGCTGTGCAACTATTAAATTAGTTGTAATTATTAACTGAATTATAAATATGTTTTTCATTTGTGGTTAATTAAAAAAAAGATGTGTTTTTTGCAATAACAAAATTAAAGTTATAACTACTATTTTAGTAGTTGAATACATTTTTTTGTAAACAATTTACAGCTATTTAATTTACAGCATTTTATTTCGAGTTAAATGCTATCTATTACTTAAAATACAAATCATTTAACTTTTTAAAGTTAATTACTTGTGTTTTGCACGCTCAATAATGTTTACAACTGGTTAGCATTTGCCTACTTCAAAATCCACTCATTTTCTGTAAATTACAACTCTATACAAGGCACTATTTATGGCATTATTTCAAAATTCGGTAATTAACAAATACATACAAAAATTAGATAAGCAAACTTTACAAAGTGCTTACGCTAAGTTTCGTAGCCATTTTCATAATTCTACTATACAAGAAAACATAAGAGGCAGTAAAGAAGAACAATACCAAGGCGAATTTTTAATTGATTTATTTGTCAATGTGTTGGGTTACACCAAAAATCCAACGCCCAATTTCAACCTAACTACCGAATATAAAAACGTTAAGGACAGTAAAAAAGCAGATGGAGCAATTATTATAAACGATGTTGTTAAATGTGTCATCGAATTAAAAGGCACTAATACAACCGACTTAAATAAAATTGAAACACAAGCCTTTGGTTATAAAAACAATCAACCCGAGTGCGATTATGTTATTACATCAAACTTTGAAAAAATTAGGTTTTATATTGATAACGCCATTGAATACACGGAGTTTAATTTATTTACATTAACCGAAAAAGAATTTGAACTGCTATATGTTTGCCTTTCCTACGATAGTATTAGTAAGGGTTTGCCAAAACAAATAAAAGACGAATCGGTTAGCCAAGAAAGTTTAATTACTAAAAAATTGTATAACGATTATTCTGTTTTTAAAAACGAACTATACCACAATTTAGTAAATCTAAACCCACAATACGAGCCATTAGAATTATTTAAAAAATCGCAGAAATTATTAGATAGGTTTTTGTTCATCTTTTTTGCAGAAGACCGCCAACTATTACCAACCAATTTAATTTTTAGAATTAATAAGGAATGGCAACAACTTCGTAATATGCGAATTGAAGTATCGCTATACGACCGCTATAAAATTTATTTTAATGATTTGGATT
>JAYSUQ010000310.1:0-22511 GCA_043718985.1 Bacteroidota bacterium
TTTATATTTAATTTAAAGGAGTGCAAAAGTATAAAAACTAAGTTAATTTAAACCTAAAGCAAAAATTTTAACATTTAATTTGTCACAACTATCGTATAAATTAATTAGCAAACAATTTAAAAAATAGTTATAGCTTTTGTATTAATATATTATATTTGTGTTACTAACTAATTTAGTTTATGAAGAAAATATTAACATTATTAGCACTATCTGGCATAAGTTCGCTTTTTGCACAAATTACCATTACCTCTAATTTACCATCTGCTTACACTGCAGGTTCTAGTTACGACGCCGATGTTAAAATTAATAAAGGTGCAGTTGGTAATTTTGCAAAATATCAAATGGATGTACCAATGGGTTTTGTTATAAATTCGGTAGAAAACAAAGGCGGTAATTTTACATTCGAAAACAATCGCGCTAAAATAGTTTGGGTATCGGTACCAGGCGACGCCGAGTTTACTGTTAAATTTAAAGTACAAGTAGGCTCAGATGCTACTGCAGGAACAATAACTCAAAAATTCTTTTATTTAGAAAATAGCGAAAAAAAAGAAGTTGAAGCAATGCCAATTAATGCAACTTTAGGCGGTAATAACGCCGTTGTAGAAGCCGTTGCTGTAATGCCACCCGCACTAGTTGTAACAACACCACCAGCCGATGCGCCAACGCCAGTAACTGAAGT
The DNA here is from genome assembly GCA_043718985.1 of Bacteroidota bacterium. Lineage (GTDB taxonomy): Bacteria > Bacteroidota > Bacteroidia > B-17B0 > Aurantibacillaceae > UBA4416. The sequence goes on from JAYSUQ010000310.1 coordinate 680, forward strand.
TGCTAAAACTGAAGCGCCTATTGCAGAGGTTGTAAAACCAACAGAAACAGTTGTAGCGGAAGTAGTACCTGCTAAAGTTGCAGAGGTTGCATCAACACCTGTAAAAGAAGTTCCTGTTAAAGAGGTTGTTAATACAGTAGCAAAAACAATTGCGCCAGTTACAAAAACAAACACAACTACCGAAACTGCTGGCTTAATTTATAAAATACAATTAGGTGCATTTACTACCGAACCTACAAAAGGTAAATTTACTAATGCAGGAAAAGTAACTGTCGATTTAATTAATGGCTTATATAAAGTTACAACAGTTAAAACTTGTAATACAAAAGATGATGCCATTAAATTGCGCGACGAGCTGCAAGCTAAAGGTTACACTGGCTTGTTTTTAGTTAAATTACAAAACGGCCAACGTACTAATTAAATTTTTGCAATATAATTTAATGTTATAATTAAATTGGTATGAATATCAACAAACAACTATTTTTATCAATTTTTTTTAAAACTAGTATTTGTTTACTGTTTCTTTTTATTACCAATTCTTTTTATGCTCAACAGTACCCTTGGTTTACACAAAACAGGAGTAATAATGTAGTAAATAACCCTGGCTTTTGTGGTACAAAACGATTAATTGATTTTAGATTAAACTACCGTAACCAATGGACAGGGTTTGAGGGCTCTCCAAAAACATATGCCTTATCGTTAAACGGAAGATTATTAAAAGGTAAATTAGGTTTAGGTGGTTTTTTGTTTAAAGATGAAATTGGCCCTTTTCAAAATTTATACAGCGCAATAACAGCCGCATTTCATTTAAAGTTTTCCGATTCCGAATTATCTTTTGGAATACAAGGCAACTATTTATCGCAAAAAATTATTGGTTCAAAAATCACCATTCGTAACCAACAAGATAAAGCAGTTGATTTATTAAGTACCGATAAAAGTGGCACGTTTGATGGCAGTTTTGGTATGGTGTATTATAACGATCGCTTTCATTTAGCATTAGCCGCCAACAACCTAGCGGGTTCAAAAACAGAACACTACAAACAAGACAGTATTAAAAAAAATAATTTTATAAATGCAACTCATTATAATTTATCAGCAGGTTATAATTTTGGAGATAATCCTGATTTTGTTTTTGAAAATAATTTATTTGCAACCTTTGTTAATGGTGTTCCTCCATCGTTTGATTACACATTAAGACTACATATGATGAAACAATTAATGGCAGGGTTTAGTTTGCGCTTTGCCGATGCAGTGGCGCTACATTTAGGCTATACGTATAAAGATCAACTACAAGTATCTTATTCTTACGATATTGTTACATCGCCTTTGCGTAAATACCAATCGGGCAGTCACGAAGTTAAAATTGTGTTTTCGTCAAACTTAGGTCGAGACAATAAAAAAAGAGGCTTAAACGGCATTTTTATTCGACAAAAGTATCAATATATTTTTTAAAATTTGGTTTGTAAGGTTATTTTACGTAACTTTAAGTTAATCCATTTTTAAAATCCACACGCTATGAATTTTGCTGTTATAGATTTGGGCACAAATACCTTTAACTTATTAATCTCAGAAAAGTTATTGGATAATACGTTTGTTAAAATTTTTAATACAAAAATACCTGTCAAGTTAGGCGAAGGCACTATAAATAATGGTTATATAGATAAAGCACCGTTTGAAAGAGGCATAGATGCACTTTTAAAATATAAAAAATACATAGATAAATACAATGTTACTCAAGTTTATGCCTTTGGTACATCCGCCTTAAGGTCGGCATCTAACGGATGTGATTTTATAAAAGAAGCAAAAGAAAAGTGTGGAATCATAGTTCAAATTATTGATGGCGAAGAAGAAGCCGATTTAATTTATTATGGAAACAGAATGGCCGTTAAAATGACGGATGATATTTCGTTAATTATGGATATTGGCGGTGGTAGTACCGAATTTATTTTAGCCAACAAACATAAAATATTTTGGAAACAAAGTTTTTTATTAGGTGCAGCCCGTTTACTTTGCAAATTTAAACCATCAAACCCAATAACCGTTTCCGAAATAAAAACATTTAATCATTATCTACATCAAGAATTAAGGCCATTGTTTGATGCAATAAAAAAATACCAACCAAGCGAGTTAATTGGCTCATCGGGTGCATTTGATTCGGTTGTTGAAATGATTGCTGAAGAATTTTGCATACCGCCTACTATGAAATTGTTTCCAGAACATAATATTGATTTAACTCAATATCAAAAAATTTATGATACACTTATATTTTCGACGCTTGAACAACGATTAAAAATAAAAGGCTTGGTAACAATGCGTGCTGATATGATGGTAATATCAATGTTATTGATAGATTATGTTTTAAAAGAATTTAAGTTGCAAAAAATTCGAGTTTCAGATTACTCGTTAAAAGAAGGTGTAATTTCAAAAAAATTAGGACTAACAGCGGCTTAATTATTATATTTAGTGGATGATTTTGGATAGCCCTTATACCGTTTTAATTTCCAATTTAATAACTGATGCTGAGTTAAAAAAAGGTAATTGGATAGCCATATTACACGCAAAACGTATACCGCCTCACATTGGTTTAATTATAAATGGATATTATAACTCACTAACTATTAAGGGGCACGAATTAGATATTGATGTTGCAGTATTATTAAAAACAATGCAGCAAAAAAAAATAGAAACCATTTTTGTTAAACTCATACAACATCCTGTTTTTAGTGTTGATTATCAAAAAGAAGTTTGCCAGCTTTATATAAAACAATTTAAATATGTAAAACAAAACCAAGCTACTTGCCTTAGCCCAATAAAATTATTTTTGCAAGAGTTTTATGCACTAAAATTAAACGAAAACGAATTGCTGTTTGAGTTGGTTGAACGTTTAAAACAAAACAATTACATTGAAACAAGTTATGGTTTAAATATTGAATGTAGTTTAACACAAAATAGCTTTACCTTGCCAATGTATACAAACCAACAACTACAGTTAGAAATAGAAAAAGTTCGTAGTAATAATAGCAACGATTAATGTTTATAAAAGGTCAACACATTTATTTAAGAGCGCTTGAACCTAGCGATTTGGCGATTTTGTATTGTTACGAAAACGATACGAAAATTTGGAATATTAGCAATACACAAACCCCATTTAGCAAACATGTTTTAAATCTATATCTTAATACTTCGCATCAAGATATTTATACCAATAAACAATTGCGATTAATGATTTGTACAACAAAACAGCAAACACCAGTAGGCACTATTGATTTGTTTGATTTTGAACCCAGCCATAACCGAGTGGGCGTTGGCATTTTAATTTTTGAAGATTATAGAAAACAAGGCTTTGCATTAGAGGCCATTAATTTATTAAAAACATATTGCTTTAATTTATTATTAATAAACCAATTATTTTGTAACATTAGTATTAGCAATACACAAAGCATACAATTATTTCAAAAATGTAATTTTACAAAAATAGGTGTAAAAAAACAATGGAATAAAATTTCAATTAATGGCTATGAAGATGAAATACTTTACCAATGTATAAATAATTAAAAAAAAATATGAATTTATCGTTATTAAAAACAATGTGCAACATACACGCCCCTAGCGGTAACGAAGTTGCTATGACAGATTTTTTATTAAATTATATTAAAACCGAATCTAAAAATTGGAAACATAAACCAAAAGTAATTTCGGGCAAAGGTTTTCAAGATAATATTATTTTAGTTTTTGGTAAACCTCGTACAGCTATTTTTGCACACACCGATAGCATTGGGTTTACAGTTCGCTATCAAAAACAATTAGTTAAAATTGGTGGTCCTCGTATTGAAAAAGGATACGAATTAATTGGTACTGATAGTAAAGGCAAATGCGAAGCTACACTTAATGTTATTAAAGATGCGATTGAATATAAAGCAAAACGCAGCTTTGATACAGGTACCGAACTTGTATTTAAAGCTAACTGGCGCGAAGATAAAGAGTTTGTGCAATGCTGTTATATGGATAACAGGTTAGGATGCTATAATGCATTAAAGGTTGCCGAAACGTTAAAAGATGGCGTAATAGTATTTAGTAGTTGGGAAGAACACGGTGGAGGAAGTGTATCATACATTCAAAAATATTTAGCCGAAAAATACAAAATATCACAAGCTTTAATTTCTGATATCTCTTGGATATCTGATGGCGTATTTCCTGCCAAAGGGCCAGTAATTAGTATGCGCGATAGTTTAATACCTCGCCGTAGTTATGTAAATAAAATTATTGCCATTGCCAATAAATTTAAAGTGCCTCATCAGTTAGAAGTAGAAGGCACTGGAGGTAGTGATGCAAAAGAATTGCAAATGGCCGAGTACCCTTGGGATTGGTGCTTTGTAGGTGCTGCCGAACAATTTGTGCATACGCCAAACGAAAAAGTTCATAAAAAAGATATTGAAGGAATGATAAATTTGTATAACGTGTTAATGAAAGAATTGTAATTTGAAATTACTTTTTTTAAAACCCATACATTATTGTTTGTTATAAATCCCAAATACTTTTACGACGAAAATTTTTAGGTTTAAAGCTTTCTTTATGCTCTAAAATAAAGGCCATTATAAAATAAATAATAATGGGTGAGCCAAATGTAAAAAACGATAAATAAATAAAATACATTCGAATATTAGTTGTACCTATACCTAGTTTTTTGCCCCACCACTCGCAAACACCAAACGTTTGTTGCTCAAACCAATATATAATTTTGTTTACCATGTGTTGTAAAGTTAATTAAAAATAATTACTAAAAAATTTAGTTAAACACTTTTTAGCAAAAACTTTGCCACATTGCATTGCAAACAACGTTTGATAATGCAATAATTATCAAACAACTGTATTTGTGCTTGGCTTTGTAAAGCATTGCTATTAGTAATACCCAGGCTAGTAAACTCTTTTGTTTTTGTGTTTTCTTCGGCTGGTAATTGTGCTAATAACTCTAATGCATATTCAATTAAACTTTCGTTAGATGTTTGCTTTGCCATAAAAACCATAAACGGAACAATTGTGTTTATGATAATTGAATTAAAAGATGAGGTGCCTATTACTTTTTTTGAACTATCTGCTATCGAATCAAATTTAAAATGAGTGTGCCAATATTCTGATGTATCGATTTCGAAATATTTTTTAAAAATAGCAATGCTCGATTTGGATTCGATTAAATGATATAAAGATTGTTGCTTTGCAATTATGTTGGCTAATTGCGAAATACGAATTGTTGGAAAATTTACTGGCCTAGTTTTAGAAAACCTCCAAGCTTCTTTTTTTATTGGTATAAGTTGGTGCTTATGATTTAAAAATTCAAATTCATTTTGTAATTTCCTAGCATACGCATCTTTATAAGGTTCATTTAAAAAACCAGCACAACCAAACAATAACGCTTCAATTTGAATTATATTATCAGCATATTTTTTTAAAACCGAATACGATACTGATTTACCAAGTAACTCAAAGGCATCGTTATTTATTTTAAATCCAAAATTACGACACAATAACAAATACAGCGCATCTTCATAACTATTATTACTAAATGCAAACAAATGGTCAATGTATTCTGTTTTAGTTTCAATACGTGTTATTGCTAAGCGCTCTAACCATAACTGCCACTCAAAATTTGGCATTTTTGTTATGGCTTTACCACAAGCAATTTTTTGGTTAGAAACCTCAATGCTATTATACTGAGTTAATAATTGAGGTTTAATGTATTTTTTTAATTCTAATACTGATACATTATAAGCAATGTTTTGTTCAAGCTCCATATCGTGCTCAAACACTACATGTAAAATTAAATTATCGTAAGCTTTATTTTGTTGGTGCTTATGTTTTAGCCAATCGCTTGTTTTTAAATGTATTTCAACATTGCCAACAAGTAACACACCATCTATTAAAATTTTTGAACTAAAAAAATCGGGTCCCGAGTTTTGATTGTGTTCACCAATCGTAACAATTTCAATTGATTCGTTTTTAGACCCGATAAATGTTGATTGCCCAATTAACTTATATTTCCAAATGGTATGTAAAAGCGCCTCGTTCATTAATTTAAATATTGTTTGCTATTATTATTTTAAAATAAAAACATACATCAAACTCCAAATAACAATAAAAAATAAGCCTAAATAAACGGTATTTAAATTTTGTTTAATATCTTTTTTAATAAGTATGCGGTATAAAATCCAGCAAATGAATACAATTACAAAAGCAATAGGAATAAATAATCTAAACATGTTTTATATTTTTTAATTAAAATTATTGCTCATCGGCAGTTGGGCCATAGCTACCAGGTAAAGGCACGTTAAGTAAACGCAAGTAAACGCCTAGTTGAGCTCGGTGATGGTATAAATGATTCATACACCATGTGCGTACCACTTGTGCTTTTGGAAGAGTAAAATAAATTACCTCGCCTGCACGCATTGTCCAAAGTTTTTCAAATTCATCTTCATTAACTTCGTTTAATATTTTTTCGGCTTGTAAAATATGTGCGTCGTGTAAGGCTACTAAATCGGCAGTTGAGTTTACTGTTTTTGGAGCGCCCATATCTTTAGCAAAATCTAACTCATCATCTAAAATACATTCTTTATACCAGCCGCTAATTTCGGCAACGTGCTTTGCTAAATTAAGCAAGTCCATCGATTTTTCGTGTGGTTTAAAATTGGCTTTATCAAAAGGTACTAATTCTAATAACTTACGAGTTGCAATTGCTTCTTGTTTTACTTCTGCTAATAATACTTGGCTATGTTTCATTTTTATAAATTTTTATTTAAATTGATTTAATTGACATAATATACTTAGTTAATTTATCTTTTTCGGTTGTTGATAGATAGGCTTTAGGCGACATATCATCAATTATATCAGCCCATTGCGATACATTGTATTGATGAATGTTTTTTGCACCATGGCAATTTGTACACGCACCTGTGTATGTTTGATAACCCTCTTTTAGCTCATCAATAGTAACGTTTGGGTATTTTGCGCGTACAGCTAAAACTTGCTCGTTAGTTGGCATAATAATGCCTGAAGGATTGCGAGCCGTTGAGCCTGTTGGTGATGTTGTTACAGGTGTTGTAGCAACTGTATTTTTAGTGCTTTTACAAGCAATAAACAAACTTATTGTGCTTATAAAAATGGTGAGTGTAATTTTTTTCATTAATATTTTATTTTATAAATAAATGTAATCAAATTAAATTATTCTTCAATATTGTGTTCGTTTATTTTACGGTACAAGGTTCGTTCACTTATACCAAGTTCTTGCGATGCGTATTTACGTTTACCTTTGTGTTTTTTAAGTGCTTTTTTAATCATGTCAATTTCTTTATCTTGTAACGATAAAGATTCTTCAACAACAATTGGTTGGCTGTAACCAGCACCGTTATCTTTTACAATTAATGAGTTGTGTAGCTTTGCATCGGTTGCGTTTCTAATAATAGGAAAATTAGAATCGTTGTCGTATAAACCATCAATTGTATGCTCATCTTCATTTTGTAAATTATTAATGCTTGTGCCGTTTACCTGCATCAAACCTTGAACTACTTTTTTTAAATCGTTCATATCTTTTTTCATATCAAATAACACTTTATATAATAAGTCGCGCTCATTAATATCGTTATTTGATGTTGCGTTTGAAGAAATACCACCCATTAATGCGGGTAATTTATTGGTGTTATAGTTTGGCAAGTAATGTAATATTCCCTCTAAGGTTATATCGCGTTCTTTTTCAATAATAGATATTTGTTCGGTAATATTTTTTAATTGTCTAATATTACCTGGCCAATAATAATTTACTAATGCTTGTTCAGCCTCTGTGTTTAATTTAATTGCAGGCATTCTATATTTTGTTGCAAAGTCGGCCGCAAATTTTCTAAATAGTAAAAACACATCGTCTCTTCTATCTCTTAATGGTGGCAAAATTATTGGCACTGTATTTAATCGATAGTATAAATCTTCTCTAAATTTTCCTTTTTCAATTGCTATATTAAAATTTATGTTAGTAGCTGCTACAACACGCACATTAGTTTTTTGAACCTTACTACTCCCTACTCTAATGTATTCTCCTGTTTCTAAAACACGCAACAAGCGAGCCTGTGTTGTTAATGGTAATTCGCCCACTTCATCTAAAAAAATGGTGCCACCATCGGCTACTTCAAAATAACCTTTTCGCGCCTCGTGCGCCCCTGTAAACGATCCTTTTTCGTGCCCAAACAATTCGCTATCAATAGTGCCCTCTGGCAAGGCGCCACAGTTTACGGCAATGTACTGCCCGTGTTTACGTGCACTATTTTGATGTATTATTTGAGGAAAAACTTCTTTACCTGTACCACTTTCGCCGTTAATTAAAACATTTAAATCGGTTGGGGCTACTTGTCGCGCTACATCAATAGCACGTTCTAATAATGGATTACTTCCTATTATTCCAAATCTCTGCTTAATATCTTGCAACGTCATGTCTTTTCTTTATTATAATTAAACGCACTCACCAATTAGGGTTCCACTTGTGCAGCTTGTAATCAAAACATTTACATAGTCTCCTTTTTTTAAATTTCCTTTCGGAAAAACGCAAACAGTGTTTTGTGTATTACGACCGCTCATCATTTCGGCTGATTTTTTAGAAACGTTTTCAACTAAAACCCTGTAAACTTTTCCTAATCCTTGTTTAGTTCTTACTTCACTATGCTTACGTTGCATATCAACAATTTCTGTTAATCGTCGGCTTTTTACTTCAGGTAAAATATCATCTTCGTATTTACGTTCGGCTAAGGTTTTTGGGCGCTCGCTGTAACTAAACATATATGCAAATTCGTATTGTACATTTTCCATTAACGATAATGTATCTTGATGTTGTTCTTCCGTTTCGCCACAAAAGCCTGTAATAATATCGGCACTAATACCAGCATCTGGCATAATACGTCGTATGGCCGCAATTCTATCTAAATACCATTCGCGCGTGTAACCACGATTCATTTTTTCTAACACATCGCTGTTTCCACTTTGCACTGGCAAGTGAACATATTTGCATATGTTTTCATATTTTGCCATCATGTGTAACACATCGTCGCCCATATCTTTTGGGTGCGATGTTGAATAACGAACACGTAAATCTGGATTTATTAAAGCAACCATTTCTAATAACTCGGCAAATGTTGTTGAATTTGCTTTTTGCTCTTCGGTTAAATTTTCTTTTTTTAATCCTCCCCCACTCCACAAATATGAGTTTACATTTTGTCCTAGTAAAGTAACTTCTCTGTACCCTTTATTAAACGCTTGTTCACATTCGTTCACAATCGTTTCGGGTTCTCTGCTTCTTTCTCGTCCTCTTGTAAATGGTACAACACAAAAACTACACATGTTATCGCAGCCACGCATAATACTCACAAAAGCACTAACACCATTATGGTCTAGCCTAACTGGTGCAATATCTGCATAGGTTTCTTCTTTACTTAAAATTACGTTTATAGCTTGCTGCCCACCTTCGGCAACTGCAATTAAATTTGGTAAATCGCGATAAGCATCTGGGCCAACAACCATATCTACTAATTTTTCTTGTTCTAAAAACTGATGCTTTAATCTTTCGGCCATGCAACCCAATACGCCAATTAATAAATTTTTATTTGTTTTTTTTATTTTTTTGTAATCATATAAACGCTGGCGCACTTTCGATTCGGCATTTTCGCGAATAGCACACGTATTTACAAATATTAAATCAGCCTCTTTGTAATCGGTAGTTGTAGTGTAGCCTTTATCAATTAAAATTGAGGCTACAATTTCGCTATCAGCAAAGTTCATTTGGCAACCGTAACTTTCTAAAAATAATTTTTTACCGTTTACTTTTGTTGTGTTTGTTGCATCAATTACTAAAGCTTCTCCTTGTTTAGATTCGATAATGATTTTATTTTCCATTATTTATTTTTTTGTTTTCCAATTTTATACCCAATTTGCGTTTGTGGTTTAATTTTTTCTTTTTTCGAAGATAATTCATCAATATAATTGAAAACTAATTCAATGTTTTTCGAATTATTATCTGTTTTCTTTTCTAATTTCTCAATAGCTAATCTAATATCTGTATTATCAATTAGCATTTGTCTTATTTTAGTAAAAATTCGTATTATCAAAATATTTACCTGTATAGCTTTTGAACTCTTTAAAACACTCGAAAGCATTGCAACGCCTTGTTCTGAGAAAACCATTGGAAGAAATTTACTATGCTCTCCCCTTTTTAAGGTGCCAAATTGGCTCCTTAAAGAATCCGATTCCGTTTTAGTTAACTCAATCATAAAATCAGCAGGAAACCTTTCGATATTTCGCTTTACTTGGCGTTTTAATTGTTTTGTTTCAACTAAATATAATTCTGCTAAATCAGAATCTAACATCACTTTTAAACCTCTAATTAAATAAATTTTATTAATTACAAGTTCATCGGGTATAGTTATTTTCAAATCTTGACTTTCCATTTACATTACTTATTCAATTAAAGCGCAAAGATAATGCTTTGTTATGACATTTTGACACGTAACTGAATTTAAAATAGAATTTGTAATTTCAAAATAGAATACTTGTAATTTCAAAATAGAATAGTTATATTTGTATTATTATGAACAACTTAACTAGAAAAATAGAAAAACAGATAACTGTATTAAAAAAACAATATCCTATTTTAGCAATTACTGGTCCAAGGCAATCGGGTAAAACCACTTTTTTACGAAACTTTTTTAGTGATTACCGCTATTTAACACTCGAAAATCCTGATACCAGAAAATACGCACTTAACGACCCTAATGGCTTTTTAAAAGAATACGATAATAAAGTAATATTTGACGAAGTGCAACGTGTGCCCGAATTGTTTTCATACTTACAAACTATTGTAGATGAAAAGAAAATAATGGGGCAGTTTATATTATCAGGCTCTCAAAATTTTCAATTACTAAATAATATTTCACAAAGTTTAGCAGGACGAGTTGCTCTATTAAAATTATTTCCGTTTGATTTTACCGAATTAAAAACAGGCAAACTCTTGGCAAAAGATTTTAAAAAAATGATTTACACGGGTTTTTACCCTGCAATATATGATAGAGGCATATCGCCTACAACCTACTATTCAAATTACGTTCAAACCTATATAGAACGAGATGTATTAGAACTAACTCATATTAAGGATTTGAAATTATTTAAGAATTTTTTATTACTATGCGCTGGCCGTGCGGGGCAATTATTAAACTTAAATAACATTGCTAACGAGTGTGGCATATCACAACCAACAGCAAAAGCCTGGCTTACTATTTTAGAAAGCAGTTATATTGTATATTTATTACAGCCTTATTATGAAAACATGAATAAGAGAATTGTAAAATCACCTAAATTATACTTCTACGATACGGGGTTATTATCTTACTTAATAGGCATTAGAAGCCCTGATAAAATTAGTACGCACCCTTTTAAAGGCGCTTTGTTCGAAAACATGATTATTAGTGAGTATGTAAAACGCAATGCTCATTATGGTTTACATAAAGATTATTGGTTTTGGAGAGATTCTCAAGGACACGAGGTGGATTTATTATCAGTAGAAGAAAATGGATTTAATATTTTTGAAATAAAAGCATCAAGTACCATAAATAATGATTTTTTTAAGGGGTTGGATTATTTTGGAAATTTAAGTAGCGATAAAACCAGAGTAAAAACATTAGTTTATGCTGGATTAGATAATCAAAACAGAACAAGCTACGATGTTGTAGCTTGGGATAAAATTTAAATAGATACATTAACTATCTATTAATCAGTTGCTTGCAACTGTACTTTACACATCTAAATTAACAAAAAAAATATAAATTAGGATTATTCGAATTTATTTTTTTTTCTTTGCAGCAATATTTAAAACAAATAGTATTATTTTATTGAAAAATATAGCACAATAAAGAATCGTTTTTTTATCATTTTTAAACAAATTTTACTAATACATATATATAATACATGGCAAAAAATTTAGTGATAGTTGAGTCCCCTGCTAAAGCAAAAACAATAGAAGGTTTTTTAGGTAAAGATTTTATTGTAAAGTCGAGCTTTGGACATATTAGAGATTTAGTTAAAAAAGGTTTTGGCGTTGATATTGAAAATAATTTTGTGCCAACTTACGAGGTACAACCCGATAAAGAACGCGTAATTGCCGAATTAAAAAAATTAAGTAAAGGAGCCGAAATGGTTTGGTTGGCAAGTGATGAGGACCGTGAGGGAGAAGCCATTAGTTGGCATTTGTACGAAACATTGGGCTTAACTGCAAAAAACACTAAGCGCATTGTTTTTCACGAAATTACAAAACCTGCTATTTTAAAAGCGATAGAAAATCCTCGTAACATTGATATTAATTTAGTAAACGCACAACAGGCTCGCCGAATATTGGATAGATTGGTTGGCTTTGAATTATCGCCAATTTTATGGAAAAAAGTTAAACCAAGTTTATCGGCTGGGCGCGTGCAAAGTGTTGCAGTGCGCTTAATTGTTGAGCGAGAGCGCGAAGTACAAAGTTTTAAATCAACATCGGCATTTAAAGTATCGGCATTGTTTAAGGTTGGTAGTGGTATTTTAAAAGCAGAGTTAGATAAACGATTTACTAACGAAGATGACGCACAATTGTTTTTAGAAAAATGTAAAGCAGCAGCATTTGAAATTGGAAGTTTAGAAACAAAACCAGCAAAACGTTCGCCAGCTGCACCCTTTACAACATCAACCCTACAACAAGAAGCTGCTCGTAAATTAGGGTTTAGTGTGGCACAAACAATGCAAGTTGCGCAACGGTTATATGAGGCTGGTCGCATAACATACATGAGAACCGATTCGGTAAATTTATCTGATACAGCAATGGATCAGGCAAACAAAGCCATTAACGAAAACTACGGCGCAAAATATTACAATCCACGTAAGTATAAAACTAAAAGTAAAGGTGCACAGGAAGCCCACGAGGCAATACGCCCTACATATATTGATAGAACGGTTATTGATGGCGAACGTAATGAAATAAGGTTATACGATTTAATTTGGAAACGTACCATTGCCTCACAAATGAGCGATGCCGAATTAGAAAAAACTACCGCCAAAGTAGTTATTAGTAATACCCCCGAAATATTTGTTGCCCAGGGCGAGGTATTAAAATTTGATGGTTTTTTAAAAGTTTATATGGAAGGTACCGATGATGATGAATCGGACGAGGATAATTCATCTATGTTACCACCAATGAAAGTTGGCGAAAAACTCGACTCTCAAGAAATTGCCGCAACGCAACGATTTACACATCACCCCGCTCGATTTACAGAAGCTAGTTTAGTTAAAAAATTAGAAGAACTGGGCATCGGTCGCCCATCTACATATGCACCAACAATTAGTACTGTACAAAAACGTAACTATGTTGAAAAAACAGATAGAGAAGGTACGCCAAGACAATACACACAATTAATTTTAGCAAAAAGTGCAATTAAACGTGAAGTTAAAATTGAAAACACGGGCGCCGAAAAATCAAAATTGTTTCCTACCGATATTGGAATGGTTGTGAACGATTTTTTATTAAAACATTTTTCGACCATACTAGATTTTAATTTTACTGCAAAAGTTGAAGAAGAATTTGATGAAATTGCCGACGGAAATTTAGACTGGCAAAAAATGTTAGGGGAGTTTTATCATCCGTTTCATAAAACAGTTGAAGATACGGCCGAAAACAGCGAACGTGCAAGTGGCGAACGTGTTTTAGGAGTAGATCCAGCATCGGGCAAACAACTATCGGTTAGGGTTGGTAGGTTTGGGCCATTGGCACAAATTGGAGAAAGTAGTGTTGATGATGAAGCCGAAAAACCACGCTTTGCAAGCCTACGCCGCACACAAAGTATAGAAACAATAACATTTGAGGAAGCGTTAGATTTATTTAAATTGCCTTTAACATTAGGCGTTTATAAAGATTTGGAAGTTGTTGTTGCTGTTGGCCGATATGGCCCTTATGTAAAATTTGGTGAAGCTTTTATTTCTATTCCTCGTACCGAAGAGCCTTTAACGGTTGATATGGCAAGAGCTATTGAAATTATTGAAGAAAAAGAATTAGCCGATGCCCCAGTTGCACATTATGATGGCAAAGGAGTTACAAAAGGCAAAGGCCGATTTGGACCATTTATAAAATACGAAGGAATGTTTATTAACGTGCCTCGCGCTTATAATTTTGATAACTTATTGCAGGCAGACATAAACGAATTAATAGAAAAAAAATTAGAAAAAGAAGCTAACCGATTTATACACAATTGGCCCGACGAAAAAATTTCGGTAGAAAATGCGCGCTGGGGCCCACAAATTAAATTTGGAAAACTACAGTTAAAATTAATTAAAAATGGAGGCGGTAAATTTACTCCTGATGAATTAGCTAGCTTAAATTTTGAAGATGTTAAGGCTATGATTTTAGCTCAAAACCCAAAAGCATTTGATAAAAAAGGTACTAAAAAAGCGGCAACAAAAAAAACTACCGTAAAAAAAGCTGTTGCTAAAAAAGCACCAACTAAAAAGGCAGCAACTAAAAAAACATCAACAAAAAAAGCAGCCGCTAAAAAAAAATAAATTTTAATAAAGTAAAAAGTAAAAGCTAGCTGTATTACTACAACTAGCTTTTTTGTTTAGTGAAATTTACCTTACTTTGCGCCAACAATGAAAGTATCGAGCGTAAGCGAATTAAAAAAAGAATTAAACCAATTGCCTCAAAAACAATTAATTGAATTGTGTTTAAATCTTATTAAATATAAAAAAGAAAACAAAGAATTTTTAGATTACTTACTATTTCAGGCACACGATAAACAAAGTTTTATTGCCGCCGTTAAAGTTATAATTGACGACTATTTTGAGGAGTTAAAACAACAACCAAATTTATATTACGTTAAAAAAAATTTACGAAAATTACTACGTATTATTACAAAATATTGTAAATACATTGGCGATAAAGCCGCTAATGCTGAGCTACATATTTATTTTTGTGTTAAAATAAAAGCATCAAAAATACCAATTACAAAAAGCCAATTATTGGTAAATATGTACGAACAACAATTAAAAAAAATAAGCTCGTTTATTGCAGCCTTGCATCCCGATTTGCAACAAGATTATTTAATAGAATTAGAAACTATTAGCTAAATGATTGAACTATTAGAACAGCCAAAATTAAAACCCGAACTTAAAACACTTGAAAGTGAAGAGCGTCAAACAATTGTACATTGCACTTGCCGAGCCGATTATGCATTTAGAATTTGGCCAACAACTTATTTAATTGAAAACGGAACAAACAAGCGCGCTAACCTTATAACGGCGTTTAACATATCGTTTGCGCCACACTGGACACTAAATGATGGCAAAGGATTTACACTTATTTTTGAAGGCTTAAGTAAAGATTGCACATTGTTTAATTTAAAAGAAATTATACCACAAGATGGCGGTTTTGAAATTTTAAACATACAACGCACAACGATGGATGTGTATTATGTTAGCTTTTAGGTATTAACTGCCTATTTTTTACCGTTTATTATTTTGTTTAAAACAATTGTTGCATTAAACAAATTAAAACAACTATTTTTACCCACAAACTAATACAAAAATTAGTTTAAATAATATTTGGCGTTGCTAAAACGTTCTTCTGTTAGCTAGAAAGCTTCGACACTTTTCAAATCTAACCCTGAAGAACAGAATGAGAGTAACACGCTGTATGGCGTGTACTTTTGTCTGTTTTTTTTCGGTTAAATAGGTAGTCGAAGCACCTCTAGCTAATGAAAATTTATAGCACAGGTACACGCCACATTAATTTAACATTAAAGCCAAAGCTTGTACCTTGGTAGCGGAACAAAAAAAGGATGAACCTTAAAACAACAAATTGTGTAAAAAACTTAATATTAGTTTTTATTATTAGCACAACACTTAAAGGGCAAGTAAATAATGTAATAAAGCCCACAATTAATTTATTATATAATGCTTATGCGCAAGATAGTACTATTAACTTTAAGCAAATTCAGGATAATGCGAATGCTTATTTTACAGAGTACCATACGTTAAATGGGCCAACAATACCTAAAGCCGAAAAGCAATACAAGCGTTGGGAATATTTTTGGCGTAACAAACTAAACTATCAAAATCCTAATCAAACAGCGAGTATTAATACTCATAAAGTTTTTGCAAACAAACTAAAAAGTAGTACTAGCTCTAACTGTTTAACACCTGCGGGTAATTCGTGGCAATCTTTAGGGCCAAATTCAATGGCAACAGCAAACCAAGGTATTATACAAGCAGTGGGTGTTAACCCTAACGATGCCAATATATTGTTTGCAGGTTCATACACATCGGGCTTATTTAAAAGCACCAACGGCGGCGTAAATTGGTTTAATGTAACCGATGTGCTACACTTGCCATCAATGGGCGTTATATCAATTGTTATTGATAAAGTAAACCCAAATAACATGCTTATTGCAACTGGCAATGGATTTTTACATGGTGGTAGCAGTAACACTTACGGTATTTTGCGCAGTGTTGATGGTGGCGATAATTGGACCTCGGTATTAAACACAACACAAGTATTTGGTTTAAATATTGAAATTTTAAAATACGACGATACTAACCCGTCTATTGTTTATGCAGGTGGCGATAATCAATTATTTAAATCAATTGATGGTGGCGCAACTTGGGGCGATTTTGCATCGGCACACACTAATGGACAAGCTATTTTTACCAATCCATTACAGCAAATGGTAATTAACAACGCAACGCCTATTTTGCATTTTATAGATATTGAAATTGATAACCTTGATCATAATATTATTTATGCCTCATCTAAAGGGTATAATTTCCCAAATATTAGTACCGAAATATGGGTATCGTTAGATGCTGGTGCAACTTGGAATAACAGAACCCCAGGTGTTGTAACCAGCTTTGGTAATCTTTCGCTTCCAAATGGCGATATTGTTGGAGATAAAATTGCAATAGATATTACAAAATCAGACCCAGGAGTATTATATGCAGCTGTTAATACAATACGTTATAATACTTTAGTTGCAACAAGTAGATGTCAAATTTTAAAAAGTATTGATAAAGGCTTAAGTTGGGTAACACTAGGTGATAATCCAAACAACGATCAATTTGGTTACTGGTATGGAGAATTTGATGTATCAAACGTAACTAACCAAATTATGTATTTATCTGGCTTACAAGTCAAAAAATCTATTGATGGAGGGCAATCATTTCCTGCAATAATAGCTCCTACTTCAACATCAATACACGGCGACAATAGATATTTAAAAGTATATGAACCAAATGGGCCTGTGCCAGCTCCAGATGTTATATTTGAAGGCAACGATGGAGGTTTAGCTAAATCAATTGAAGGGTTAAGTGTAATTTCTCTCAATGGCAATGGCTTAAACATTACTCAGTTTTATGGGTTTGATGATAAACCTATAGATTTAGGCGTTAATGGCGGTGCCCAAGATAATAGCACGTTGCACATGGATAACGCTGGCGTTTGGAATAAAATAGGAGCTGGTGATGGCGCTTGGGCAATAACTGATGATGTAAATCCTAATATTGTATATGGCGCTGGTAATTCTGAAATATATAAATCTACAGATGGTGGAATTAATAATGGTTCTTTAGGTAATCCTGATAACAGCTGGAATTTATGGATGAAAACATATTTAGACCCTTTTGACCATACTAAATTTTATTTTTTACGAAATAAATTATATTTACACAATGGTACAGCATGGTCATCTAAAGTAATTGATGCCAATGTTATAGACAATAACCTTGCTGCCATGGCCATTGCGCCTTGCAACAACAAAATTATGTTTGTAGCTTTTAGTAACCCAGCAGCTTGGAATGATGTTACCAACACAGGTATTTCAAAACAAAAATTTTACAAATCAAATGATGGAGGCCTTACCTTTACAGATATATCATCTAACGCAGGCCTTAACACGGCCCTAAGATGGTGGACTACAACCGATATTATTGTTGACCCTAACAACCAAAACCATTTATATTGTAGTTTTAATGGGTATAAACAAAGTGGTGCTAACCCCAGCAATAGCGAGTACCGTGTGTTAGAAAGCATTGATGGTGGCAACACCTTTAACGATATATCTAGTAACCTACCGCCATACCCTGTTAGTACGTTAGAATATCAAAAAGGCACCAATGGTGTTATTTTTGCAGGCACCGATATTGGTGTTTACAGATACGACCCAACAACACAAATTTGGGAATGCTTTAATAAAGATATGCCATTAGTACCAATTACTAATATTGAAATTAATTATTGCCGTAACAAAATTTATGCCTCTACTTTTGGGCGTGGTATTTGGCAAAGCGATTTAATTGTTGCCGCAGCACCCATTAATGTATGTGGCAGTATAAATAATGTGTGCCCTGGCACACCTGTAACCTTAAGTGTATCGGGTGGCATTAGTTATGTTTGGGCTGGTGGGCAAACCGCCACATCAATTATTGTTAGCCCAAATGCAACAACTAATTATGCTGTTACTGCCAATAACATTTGTGGTGGGCAAACAACTAGTAACATAACAATAAATGTATCAAACGTTGCACCTCCAGCGTTAACCATTAACGCCTCATTAACAAGTTTATGTAGTGGATTTCCTGTTACCTTAACTGCTAATGGAGGTGTTGGTACATACACGTGGCAACCCCTTTCTATAGTAGGAAATCCAATAACAGTTATTCAAAACAATAGTACTACTTATACTGTTTATGCAAATGGTAATAGTGGTGGTTGCATTGGCGAACAAAACATAGTTATTAACTCAATAGCTAAACCAACTATTGTAACAACTGCTAACGCAATAGCTGTTTGCGAAAACAATTTGCAACCCGTAACCTTAACGGCCACTGGCGGTGTTAATTACCAATGGTTACCAGGTAATTTAATAGGTAATACTGTTTTGGTTACACCTAATACAAATACTAATTATCAAGTAATAGTTACAGATGCTAATGGGTGTGTAAATCAAGCTTACATAACTGTAAAATACGGTCGCAGTATTGTAGCTGGTGTTAATGTTATTAATCAATTTTGCTCGGGGCCAAATGCCGATGGGCAGTTAACTGCAACGCCTAGTGGTGGCAATAGC
This sequence comes from Bacteroidota bacterium, assembly GCA_043718985.1. Lineage (GTDB taxonomy): Bacteria > Bacteroidota > Bacteroidia > B-17B0 > Aurantibacillaceae > UBA4416. Next base: position 19,837 of record JAYSUQ010000310.1, read on the forward strand.
CCTTACACCTATTTGTGGGCACCTGTAACTGTTGGCGCACCTGCACAAACAACCGCTACTATTAAAAATTTACCCACAGGCACTTATAACCTTACGATTACCGATGCGTTTAATTGCCAATTTACAACGTCTGCTTTTGTAGACGAGACCCATAACCCTGTGTTTGACTATGAACACGCAACCGAAATAACAAACCCTAACGAAATTTGGAGTTTGGCGCCTGGCGCAACTAAAATAAGTGCCAATGGTTTAATCATTGTTAAAGCGGGCGCCAAACTAACCATCCCTAATGGGGTATTGGTTGAGTTTAATTATTTTAAACCTACCAAAAACTACAATGGTATTAACCCTTACGGTTATGCCCGACTGCAAGTTGAGGCTGGTGGCCTTTTAGTTGTTGAGCCAACCGCTACACTAACTGGTTGCAATGGCGGAGTTTGGGAAGGCCTTGAGTTACTAGGCACAGGTAACCTTGGCGGTGTTTACCCAAACACCATGTTTAGCCAAATTGATGGATACATACACAATGCAGAAATTGGAGTGCTTTGCACCCGCCGAGTTTTGCTAAACGAACGTCCATTGCAAGTAAACGGTGGCCATTTTACTAGTAATGGCGCCCATTTTTTAAACAACGGTAGGGCCATAGAAATTCCTGAAAGTTTTGATGGTTTTAATTACAGCATTACAAATTGTAATTTTAATTATACTGCAAATGTTAACTATTATTTAAATGCAACCGCTACCAATTACCCAACTCAAATTTATGCCTCAAATAATGTTAAACTACAATTACAAAGTAATGTGTTTATAGCATCGGGAGCATCTGCTAATATAGCTTCTAATAGTGTAGGTGTTGCCATACAATGTTTTGATTGTGAATTAAATGCAACAAGTAATGCATTTAGGTTATTTAAACGCGCTATAGAGGTTAACCACTCGGGTACAAAACCATTGCAAATAATGAACAATACATTTTTTTTGAATTTAGAGGGCATTTATATGCAAGGCACTAACGATTTAAATACTAGTGTTAAATTTAATGTGCTTACGTTGCGCAACGCGCAAACCCTTTTAAGCCCTAAAACCTTTGGCATATTTGCTGTTGGTTGCCGTAATTTTGTGTACGAAGGCAATACCTTTAGTGTGCTATCGGGTTCATTAAATAACATTAATGCTTATGGTATGGTTATAGATAACAGCGGCTTTGCTGGCGGTGCATTATTTAACAACACCATTAACAAAAGCATTGGCTATGGCATACAAACACAAAACGATAACAGCAACTTAACCATTCGTTGCAATAAATTTATTAACCCAAACCTATATAGCCTAAGCGTGGTTAATGTTAGTGGCCAACCAACCGCAACCCTTAAAGACCAAGGTAGGTATGATATAAATGGTTTGCCAGAATGCTCGCAATCAAGCTACCCTGCAGGTAATGAATGGAATTACACATTTGCTTGCACTGGCGAAAAAAATGTGTTTGCCGATGCAAACGTTGGCTTTAAATACCAATCGCATAGCAATACCAACACAATACCTACCTGTAGTACACCTGCTTGGTTTGCTGCTTATGTTGTTCCTAATAAATGTAATTCAACATTTACAACACTAACAAGTTGCAATTTACTAAACCCTATTTTGCCACCACGCCCACCTGCAACAGGTTATGCAGCCTACTACACGGCTATTAAAAATTTAATTAACCAATACCAATTGTTGTTGCGCAACTACAAGTTGCAATACCAACAAGCATTGGCAGCACAAAACGGTGGCAATACTCAAAATTTATTAACCCAAATTAATAATCCTAACAAACCCATTGGTCAGTTAAAAAATACCTTAACCAGCAGCGGCGCCTTAAGCGATGAAGTGCTAATTGCCTTTATTAACCGACAACCCACTGTGGCACCAGGTATTTTAAAAGATGTGTTGGTTAAACAAGCACCCTTATCGTTAGCAGTTTACAATGCCTTGCTTGCCATTAATTTGCCAAGTGGCATTAGGCAAAACATAAATAGTGCGCAAAGCAATGTGCCTTTATATGTATTGCCTAGCGCAGTGCTTAGCCAATTAAACTACACACAAGGCGAAGTGTTTACCTTAGAGGCAGAGTACCAACGCACTAAAATACAACAAACGGGTAGCATTTGTGCTGTTTTTTGCGCCGATTATAACGATGTGTTTAATAACGAGTTGTTGGCTAATTATTACATTAACAACAACCAACCTTTGTTATTGCAACAAACTGTTGGCAGTTTGCAAACCGATACAACCATTGCTTTGCTCGAAAAACAAAACCTATTAACCTACTACAACACGGTAGCAAATGTGCTAACCAGCAACAAAACCGTGTATAATGCCGATAGCGCTCAACTAGTAGCGTTGCCAGTAGTAGAGTTAGCAAACACCAAGGCCAGCGTGCGCGCCAACACTATTTTAAAAGCCCGCAACAAAAATAAAATAAACTACCACATTGCCAATATTACTGCTAACCCAAACACACGTTTGTTTACTAATTTTATAAACGATACTAACGAAGAAAGTGTTTTGGCAAATACAGGTAATTTTATAGTGTACCCTAATCCAAATAAAGGTACCTTTAGTATTAAATTAAATAACGAGTTTAATAATAACAATACCATGCAATGTGTTATTAAAAATATAATGGGGCA
>JAYSUQ010000032.1:0-2283 GCA_043718985.1 Bacteroidota bacterium
TAAAAAAACAGTTAAGGCTGTAGTTAAAAAGCCTATAAAAGTTGTTGCTAAAAAACAACTTAAGGTTGTGGTTAAAAAAGCAGTAAAAGTTATTGCTAAAAAAGTAATAGTAAAACACATATCTAAAAAAGCACCTATTACTAAAGTTGCTGTTATAGTTAAACCAACTATTGTTGTTGCAAAACCCGAAACAATTAGTGCCGAAAAATTTGTAAAAATTGGCGTTAAAACTAAAAAGCAATTAGTGCAAATTGCGCCATTACCTGTTATCGAAGTATCCAACTATCCAAAAAGTAAAGTTAAAACCTTACTAATATCTCAACCAAAACCCGAAACTGAAAAAAACCCCTATTTCGACTTATCTAAAAAATATAATTTAAACGAAACATTTAGACAGTTTATACGAATAGAGGGTTTACCAGCAAAAGATTTTAGAACGCAACGTATTGATATATTAGAACACCATGCCGTAATATTAACTAGCCGCTTAGCTGTTGATAATTATTTTAGAATGTGTAACGAAATGCGTGTTACGGTTCCCGAAACAATGAAATACTTTTGTATTAACGAAGCAACAGCTTATTATTTACAAAAATACATACAGTACCGAAAACGTAAAATATTTTTTGGACATCAAACAATACAAGATTTAGTTGATGTAATTAAAAAAAACAAAGAAGAAAAATTTTTATTACCAGCCTCTGATATTCAAAAAGAACAAATTTGCGATTTTTTAGATGCCTTGTCAATTAAGTATACAAAAGCAGTAATGTACCGTACGGTTAGTGCAAATTTAAGTGATATTAAAAATTTATATGATTTTGATATGCTTGTGTTTTTTACACCAGCAGGTATTAAATCGTTAAAACAAAATTTCCCTAATTTTAAACAAAACAACACGCGTATTGCTTGTTTTGGCGTTGCTACCGCAAACGAATTAAAGGCTCAAGGTTATCGGTTAGATGTGTATGCTCCTAATCCAAAAAACCCGAGTATGAGTGGTGCTATTGATGAATATATTAAAGAATCGAACAAACGATAACTAATAACCTTTGTTTTTTTTAAGGTTTATCGTTTTATTTTATAGTTTAACACCATGTTTACTTTTACAAAATTAGAGCGCTTGTGTAGCACTAAAGCTATTGATGCGTTGTTTGCCAATGGTAAAAGTATAACACAGTTTCCAGTAAAATTAATTTACCGCGAGGCTGAGTTCGAAAGTGATTATCCTACCCGAGTTATGTTTGTGGTGCCAAAAAAAAAACACAAACGTGCTAATAAACGCAACATCATTAAACGCCGAATGCGCGAAATATTTAGGTTAAACAAAGCCCCATTTTATTTAAAAATTATGCATAAAAAACACGATTTAATGTTTTTGTTTTTAAGTAACGAGGAGTTTGAATACAGCGTTATAGAAAAAGCAATGCTTCAATTACAAGATAAATTTATTGCTAAAATTATTATTTAACTTCAAAAAAAATAATGTAATTTTTAACCTACTTTAGTTTGCCAGCTGATGCAAATAATTAAAAAATTACTGCTATGTATTTTGTTACACAACAAAATTTATGTTTTTTTTATATTAGCTTCATGTTTGCGTGCTAAGTGTTTTTGTTTGCTTAACAAATAAGTTTCGTAATTAAATGTAAATGCAAGCAATTCGGTTAATGTAATTTTTAACCCACTGCAAATTTTTACTAATGTTAGTATTTGTGGGTTCGAAATACCTTTTTCAATCACGTATAAATTTTGCTTATCCATACCTATCATGTTGGCTAATTCTACCTGCGTTATACCTAAGCTTTTGCGCTTTAATACAATGCTTTTGCCTAATAACAATAAAAAATCTTTGTCGGTATTCATTATAGCTAAATTGCTTACAATGAAAACTATTTGGTAATGTATATACATTACTATATATTTGCACATAAAAACTTAAACAGTAACATAATATGACCACAACATCCAAACTAACCCTAGCCTTACTAACTATTGCTACAACAACCTTTGCACAAGAGTGGAAAAAAACCAACGATAAAACAGGGCTTTATGCACAAGATAAAAACGGTGGTGTTAAAATTAATGTTGGCATTGGCACACTGCACCCAAATTTTAGGTTAGAGGTTTTTGGACGAACGGTTTTGCATAGCAAAACAACTATTGATAGTAGCTTAACACTTGGCAGCTATATGATTTTAAACGGCCAAAATGGCGAGCATTATAACTATGCGTGGAAACAAGCAACAACAGCCACCCGCATTTTATCGGTAAACCAAGATG
>JAYSUQ010000311.1:0-22501 GCA_043718985.1 Bacteroidota bacterium
TTTTGCTTGAGCCCATTTTTTCTCTATAGGGTTTAAATCTGGACTATATGCTGGTAAAAATTCTATTTTGTGATTATTATTCTCAAACTCTTTTATGATATCTTCTCTTTTATGAAAAGCTGCATTATCCATAACGATTATGGAATTTTCTGATAAAACACCAATCAAATCTTCCTTTACCCAACTATAAAAAACATCTGCGTTTATATTCGAATCAAACAAACATACCGTTAAGATCTTAAATCCAACTAATGCCCCTATTGCATTTACTCTACCCTTACTATGCCAGTCTTTAGTTCCATAGCAGCGACTGCCCTTTTTGCTGTAACCTCTATTTCTTGGCGAATCTAATGCAAAGCCACTTTCATCAATATACACTATGGGTCTTTTTTCAATTTCATACTGCTTTATTTTCTTTTGAAACTCCACCCTTTTTTCTTCGTTTGCTTTTGGGTGAACTAGCGTTTTTTTTTACACTTATACCTAGTCTTTTTAAGGCATAATAAATTGCACTTTGAGTTACACCAAATTTTTCTGCCCTTTCATACTGGTAAGAGTCAGGATGTTTCTTTACATCCTTTTCCAAACGTTTCATATCAACCTTACTAGCTGGTTTGTCTCTTTTTAGCTTAGGTTCAAGCCTTTTACTCCACCTGAATAAGCTACGAATGGTGATACCAAAATGCTTGCTGGTTTCTTCAAATGTGAAATTATTTTTCTCTTTAACCTTAAATACTTGTTTACGAAAATCTAATGAATAAGCCATGTACAAATTTATGACTTATTATTTTGATTTACAAATTTATGACAAATTATATTTATTTAGCTATAATTGTTTTGTTTACTCCTTTGTTTAAGGCATTGATGTTTTTTTTAATTAAACGACATTCGTTTAACATCACTAATAACAAGGCAACAAACACATAAAATAATGCATTTATAATAGTTAGTTTTAAAAAAAGTAAATAAACCATTGTTACCTAAAAAGTAAAATGGTGCGTTGTTAACGTTTGTTACAAAGCATTTTAGTGGGTGGATGAAAAACACTACTAGAAAACAACATAAGTGGTTTAGTTAAATAATTACAAGTAACGTTTTGCACATCGGTATTGCCTAAAAAAACAAAATTACACAGCCCTGTTTTTAGTTCAGTTTTTTCTACTTTATCTTTAATTGTAGCTGATGATTCTGATTGGCGTTTTTCTTCTTTTTTAATTTCTTTATCCAAATAACACTTGGCTTCACAGCAACTTTTAGGCTTATCTTTATTAACACAAACAGTTGTTGCCAATGTTTTTTGATTGTACTTAAAACTAAAATATATAATTGTTTTGGAAACGCTTTGGTAACTAAAACTAACTAATAATAATAGCGTAAAGTAAGTATGTAGGTGTTTTTTCAAAATTATAACACTGCAAATATATGCTATTTAAAATAAATTTAATCTTCTGTTACGGCTATGTTTTTAGTTAAATGCTCTTTGTTTCTTATCGAAAACGACAAGCCTCCTTTTACAATAAACGGCGATTTAACATCGGCATCAAGCCCTGAGGCATAAATATAATAACTACCCTTAAACACATTAATACTGTAGTTTCCTTCTCCATCAGCAATCACATAAGTATCATACAAATTATAATCATTGCCAGGAAAATCGGTTGAATTGTATTTTATATAAACATACGCATTGGCTATTGGTTTGCTATGGTGCAAAACAACACCTTTAATTGATGCTTTACCCCCTACTTTGTTTTTTTTACACGAATAGCTTAATGTAAATAAAAATAAAATTATTAAAATTTTAAAATTGTTTTTCATGTGTTATTCTTTTATTAATAGTTGCTGGTTAAATTTAATTTGGATCAGAAAAACGTTTATCGGTTAAATATTTTGTATCGGTTAATGTTCTTAAAAACAAAATCACATCATTGTTTTGTTGAGTTGTTAATGTAATGCCTGCTTGTATTTGCAAGTCAATTGTAGTTGGGTGTCCGTTTCCGTTAAAGTGGTTAGTAATGCATTGTGTTAGTGATGTATATCTTCCATCGTGCATATATGGTCCCGATTTTTCAATGTTTCTGAGCGAGGGTGTTTTAAATTTATAGCCATCGTTATAATTGCCTGTTATGTGTGCACGGCCACTATCCTGATAAAATGTGTTTATGCTTAAGCCTATGTTTCTAAATTTAAAATCGGTAAACAATGGTTCGGTATGGCACGTTGCGCATTTTTGCACAAACACACTGTAACCCTCTTGCTCTTGTGGGGTAAAAAAATCTTTGCCTTGCTTTACATTATCGTATTTACTGTTGTTAGAATACATAGTGCCCATAAATTGTGCAATGGCCTTAAATATTAATTGCGAGTTAACAGTACTGTTACCAAATGCGCTTATAAACAACTGTTGATACTTAGCGCTATTTGTAAGTTTTAAAATTACATTAGGCATCGTTTCATTCATTTCAACTGGGTTGGTAATTGGCGCAAGTGGCATTACTTCTATGTGGTTAATGCCACCATCCCACATAAATGAGGGGTTCCAATTTAAGTTTTGTAGTGTGGGCGAATTGCGTGTGCCCAATAAACCATTAATGCCGTGGCTAACACCGTGACCCGAATGAGAAAATGCTGCAAACTGTTGATGGCATGAACCGCAAGATATGGTGTTGTTTGCAGAAAGTATTGGATCATAAAATAACTCCCGCCCTAATTTAAAACCATCGGCAGTTAATGCGTTATTACTAAAGTTATAAGTTGGCGTAGGCCAACCAATAGGTGTAATTTCTTTTATATCGTCGTTAGTAATTAGTGGCTTAATTTCTGGGTCGACAGAACAAGAGGATAAAAAAATGATTATGATATAAAAAACAAATTCTTTTTTCATTTGCACCGTTTGTTTAACTATAAAAAATTAATGGTTTTAAATGCAGTTAATTTTTTAGCAAAGTTACAATGCAAAGTTTAGTAATACAAATAACTATGTTTTTAAACTCATATTTAAAAAATTAGAATTATCGGTGCGAGCTAGGTAAAGAACTAACCAAAAACATCTCTACTTCGTTCGATGAGACAAATAGACTGTGAAATATAAGCTAATGGTATAATACTAACAAAACCCATCAATTACAATTGTAAATAGTGTAAATTTACAGCCTAACCGTTAAGTATTATGTTTGTTGATACACATACACATTTATATTCTGCCGAATTTGATTTAGATAGAAATGAAGCGATAGCACGTGCTATTGAAAAAAATGTTACAAAGTTTTATTTACCTAATATTGATAGCCAAAGTATTGAAAGTATGTTGGCAATTGAAAAACAGTACCCGAAAAACTGTTTTGCTATGATGGGACTGCACCCATGTTCTGTTAATCAAAATTATGAGGCAGAGCTAACGGTGGTTAAACAGTGGCTTAACAAAAAAAAATTTATTGCCATTGGCGAAATAGGTATGGATTTGTATTGGGATAAAACATTTATTAACGAACAACAAACAGCATTTAAACAACAAATTGATTGGGCTATTGAATTTAATTACCCAATTGTAATACACTGCCGTAATGCATTTGACGAAATTTTAGCAATATTAGCAAGCTATTCTAATTTGCCAAAAGCTATTTTTCATTGTTTTAGTGGCACGCTTCAACAAGCCCAGCAAATTATTAATTTGGGTAATTTTAAACTTGGCATTGGTGGCGTTGTAACTTTTAAAAACTCGGGCCTCGATAAAATAGTTGAGCATTTAGATTTGCAACATTTTGTGTTAGAAACCGATGCGCCCTATTTAGCCCCAATGCCACATCGGGGCAAACGCAACCAAAGTGAATACATTAATATTATAGCGCAAAAAATTGCCGATATAAAACAAATTTCGGTTAGTGATGTTGCGCTGATTACAACACAAAATGCTGCGTACATTTTTGAAAACTAACTTTATATATTCGCATCCAATTACAAAAACAATTGTTTATGCCAATGTTTTTATTGCCACCTGCGCTTTGGCGCTTGTTTATTTAACCTACCGTTTATTTCCTATTCCTGTTAGTTTTAATAACAACTCTTACTTGCTGTTTATTTTTTTATCAACTTACTTGCAATACAATGTGCAGCGTGGTTATATGGTTAATCAAAATAATTGGCAAAGTGATAGGTCGCAATGGTTAGTTAAACATAAAAAACCTGTTATGCTTTCGGTAATACTAAGCTTATTAATTGTGTTGTTTTTGTGTAATGGTTTAAGTTGGCAATCAATATCAATAATGGTTGGTGCCGAAGTGCTATCTACCCTTTATTATTTACCACCATTTAATATTCGTAAATATGGCTACATAAAACCTTTTTTAATTTCGTTAATTTGGGTTGTTAGCTGTGTGGCTGTTCCGTTAATAGAACATGGTTTGGTAACACAAACAGCACTGTTTTATATGCTATTGCAGTTTTGTTTTATAGCAGCACTTTGCATGTTGTTTGATATTAAAGACAATGCCGACGATTTTTTAAACGGCGTTAACACCTACGCTAATAACTTTGGCATTACGTATTCTAAAATTATAATTACTTTTTTATTAACGTTACAGTTTTTGTTTGCTTACTTACTACTGCCAACCATTAATTGTATATTACCAACCATGCTAACCGTAATTGCAACTTTTTTAATTACGTTGTATACAAACGAAAAACGACCTTCTTTTTTTTATTATTTAATAATAGATGGGTTAATTGTTTTACAGCTTTTGTTTTTTGTTTTTATATAATACAATTAGCTTTTATAAATTAGTTTAAAGTAAAGTTGTCTGTTCGGGTGTAGTCGAGAACTAACAAATAACATCTCGACTACCCTAGATGGGATAATATAAGCTAGCAGCATTAAAAGCAAAAATTGAAAAAATAAGATTTAGTAAAACAAATTGTTGTAAGGAAATCTAATTACATGTATTTGTTTAACAACATCGTAAACTGTTTTTTTAAATTCAACTACGTTTTCTTTTTCAATAGCGCTAATAAAAATTGGAGTTTCGTTTAGGCCACTCATCCATGTTTTTTTTAATTCGTTTAACGATAAGTTTTCTTTTAACACAGGTGTTAAATCATCATCATCTTTTTTAATGTAACTAAATGCATCTATTTTATTAAACACTACAATTATTTTTTTATCGCTAGCGCCAATATCAATTAGCGTTTGGCGCACAACGTTTATGTGATCTTCAAAATTTGGATGCGATATATCAACAACGTGTATTAAAACATCGGCTTCGCGCACCTCATCTAATGTGCTTTTAAAACTTTCTACTAACTGGGTAGGTAACTTGCGAATAAAGCCAACGGTATCGCACAATAAAAAAAATAAATTTTCAATTGTAACCTTTCTAACGGTTGTATCTAAGGTTGCAAATAATTTGTTTTCGGCAAACACATCGCTTTTGCTCAGCAAATTCATTATCGTGCTTTTGCCAACATTTGTATAGCCAACCAATGCAACGCGCACTAACTCGCCACGATTTTTGCGTTGGGTTGCCATTTGCTTATCAATTACTTTTAGCTCGTCTTTAAGCAATGCAATTTTATCGCGTGTAATTCGCCTATCGGTTTCAATTTCTTTTTCGCCAGCCCCACCTCGTGTTCCTGTTCCGCCACGTTGTCTTTCTAAGTGTGTCCACATACCTGTTAATCTTGGCAACAAATATTGATATTGCGCTAGTTTAACTTGTGTTTTTGCATGTGCCGTTTGTGCTCTTTGAGAAAATATTTCGAGTATCAGGGTTGTTCTATCTAATATTTTTTTACCTAATTCTTTTTCTAAATTTCGTTGTTGCGATGGCGATAGTTCATCGTCAAAAATAACAACACTTATGTTATACTCGTGGATGTACGCTTTTATTTCGGCAATTTTTCCTTTACCTACAAATGTTGTTTTATCGGGTCGTTCGAGTTTTTGAGTAAAACTTTTTTTAGTTTCTATACCATATGTTTCGGCCAAAAAAGCCAGTTCCTCTAAATATTCTTTCGAGTGATCTTCTTCTTGTTTAGTTATAACGCCTACTAATACTGCCGTAGGTATAACTATTTCGGTTGCTTGCGTTTCGGGTTTCATTTATTAATTATTTCCCTTTTAAATCTGTTTCAACATAATTTATAACGGCCTCTATTTGCTCGGCGTTTAAAGCGCTTTTAAATGCGGGCATTGTGTTTTTACCGTTTGTTATTAATGCTAAAATATTTTGGTGGCTTAGTTGAGTTTGTGTTATATCTTTTGCGCCACTCATGCCTAGTTTGCCATCGTTGCCGTGGCACAAGGCACATTTTTGTTCAAAAATTTCTTTGCCATTAATGGCAACAATTACACCACCTGCTTTGGCTGCCTTAGCTTTGTATGCTAACATATACGATAGCACTAATAATACAAATGATGCAGTAACCAATAGTTTGTTTTTTTGTTTAAAACCCATTACTGCAAGTGGTATTGATAAAAACACACAGCTTAATTTTACAACAGAATAGGAATTAATGTTGCCCGAATTAATTAATAAAAAAATGCCAGTTGCTAAAAACAAAACACTAACTATTATTTCAAAAAGTTTTATTTTTATTCTAAATTTTTCTAGCAACTCATCCTTATCACTTAATAATAAAATAGTTTTTATTAAGTAAATTAAAATAAACAAAACCACTACTAAGCGGTGTAAGTGTAACATACCTGTTGCCATAATTAAATTTTTTTATCAAAATTAAAATTAGTAATTAATCTTAATTAGTTTATTAAATGTTTACACTAATATTTTTTTAAAACATCGTTGGCCGTATTTACAATTTGAGATATTAAACTTTTTGGAGATATTATTTCAATACCTTCTCCAAACGACAGTAGTTCCATAATTAAATCGTAGGTAATGTGTACATAAATTTCAAACGTAACATGTGTGGTTGTGCTACTGAGTGTTTTTTGAGAAAAATGCAACGGAAACGTGTTTACATAACTTGCTTGTTCGCGTTCAAAACAAAAAACTATTTTTTGAGGTACTGTTTTATTTGGAGCAATAATGCCAAACGAGTTTTTAAAATAATTTACTAAATCTAAATTTGGGTTTTGCGTAAAGTTAGTTGTTGTTGTGTTTGTTTTTATAATTCTATCGAGTGCGTATGTTCTAATACCGTTATTTATAACCTTAACACCTATTACATACCAACGGCCCTTAAATTGTTTTATAAGGTATGGGTTAACTAATACTAACTCGGGTTCGCTTTCGTAAAATTTATGGTAAATAATTTCGGTTACAAAATTATTCTTAATAGCGTTTAGTAATTCTAAAACGTGCTCGGTGCCTTTAGGTATTCGGCTATCAAACTGTATGTATTGGCTGTAATTACTTGTTAAGCTTAAGGCGTTGTAAAGGTTAAACGAATCGAGTAATTGCGAATTGTTGGTTAAACCATCTTCTTGTTGCGCTATAAAATATTTGCCCGTACTAATTTCAGTTTCTATATTGATACCATACAAGTTTTTAATTTCAACTACATCTTTTTTAAATGTTCGTTCAGAAATCATATAATTATAGTTCTCTATTTCCGATTGGGTATCTAAATGTAATTCAATTTCGCTCCAAGAAGATGGTCCTCTTTTTAAAAAATTAATTACCAATAAATTTCGGGCAATTTGTTCGCGTTTACTCATAAAAATAAAAGTTTATAAATTTAAATTTACAGTTTATTTGTTTGCTGTTTTGCTACAAATTATAGATTGCCAATTTTTGTACTTAACTACAAAATATTGTTTTGGTAACTAGCAAATTCTTTTGCTAGTTACTTGCTAAAATGTTGTTAGCAGTCCAAGTCTTAATTAAAATTAACAAAAAATTAATGCTCAATAAGTTTAACTTAAATCCTTATTTACTGTTTAGCAATAAAACTTTATTTTCCAACCGCACTGCCATCGTAAGCCCATTTAATATAAATAGAACCCCAAGTAAAGCCACCGCCAAAAGCCGATATAATTAAATTATCGCCTTTTTTAAATAGCTTTTCATAGTCCCATAATAATAACGGAATAGTGCCCGCTGTTGTGTTTCCGTAACGTTCAATATTCATCAACATTTTATCTAAACCTAAGCCCATTCGGTTTGCCGTGGCTTCGCAAATGCGTTTGTTAGCTTGGTGTGGTAATAGCCAAGCAACATCATTACCTGTTAAATTATTTTTAGCCATTATTTCGGCGCTAACTTCGGCCATGTTAACTACAGCGTGTTTAAATACGGTTTGCCCTTCTTGATGCACGTAATGCATTTTTTTATCTATTGTTTCGTGAGTTGGTGGGTTTAACGAGCCGCCACCTTCTTGATACAAAAAGTTACGACCTGCGCCATCACTTTTTAAAATAAAATCTTGTATTCCGTTTTCATCTTCGCTAGGTTCCAATAGTACGGCTCCGCCACCATCTCCAAAAATTACGCAAGTTGCACGGTCTTCGTAATTTAAAATAGCACTCATTTTATCTACCCCAATTACTACTACTTTTTTATACTTACCCGTTTCAATAAATTGAGAGCCTGTTGCTAATGCAAAAATAAACCCCGAGCAAGCTGCTGCTAAATCATATCCCCAAGCATTTTTAGCTCCTATTTTGTCGCAAATAATATTGGCTGTACTCGGAAAAATTAAATCTCCTGTAATTGTTCCAACTATTACTAAATCAATATCAAGTGCTGTTATTCCACGTTTTTTCAATAACTCCTCAACAGCAAACACCATCATATCTGAGGTTGCTTTGCCTGGTACATTTAAAATGCGTCGTTCTTTAATGCCTGTACGTGATGTTATCCACTCATCATTTGTATCAACAATTTTTGCTAACTCATCGTTAGTCATTACAAAATCAGGAACATAGCCGCCAACGGCTGTAATTGCAGCTTTTATCATTATTGAAATATGTTTTTTATTTTTTCGTTTAAATCGGCATCAACTAAGTTTTTACATAACAGCATCATGTTTTTAAACGCTAATGGTGTAGATTTGCCGTGGGCTATTAATACATTTGAGTTAATGCCTAATATTGGTGTACCGCCATACAACTCATAATTAAATTTATCAAAATACTCATCGCTACGGTTGCGAGTTTTTATGAGTGAATAAAATGCCTCAGCTGTTTTTAACAACACATTACCCGTAAAGCCTTCACATACTATTACATCAGCCTTGTCTTCAAACACCTCTTGCCCTTCAATATTGCCAACAAAATTAAAATCTTTGGTATCTTTCATTAATGCATGGGTTGCTTGAGTAACAAGGTTTCCTTTTTCGGGCTCTTCGCCAATGTTTAGTAAACCTACCTTTGGGTTTTCTATTTTATAAACCTCCTTAGCATAAATACTTCCTAAAATGGCAAACTGATACAACACATCTGGCTTACAATCGGCGTTTGTGCCAACATCTAACAAAATATTAAACCCGCCACTGTGTTTTGGTAAAATACCTGTAATGCACGGGCGAATTACCCCTGGCACAGCCTTTACCGAAAACATTGCACCAACTAACATTGCGCCAGTGTTGCCTGCGCTAGCAAAAGCTTGAATGTGATTTTCTTTTAATAATTTATACCCTACTGCAATAGTGCTATTGGGCTTTTGTGCCAACGCTTTTGTTGGATGCTCGCCCATTTCAATAACATCGGTTGCGTGCACGTATTCAAATTTATTTTCGTTTATGTTTTTTGCTTTAATGTATTTTTTTGCTTTTTCGCTATCGCCAATTAAAACAATTGTTACACTTTCGGGCAATGTATCAAGTGCTAATATAGCGCCATCTAAACAGTTGTTTGGCGCAAAATCTCCACCTAAAATATCTAATCCAATTTTCATGTTTATCCTTAATTAAACTCTATAATACCAATCTACTAAGCAAATAATTTATCTTATAAAATGCAATATGGTTGGCGCAAAGTTATTAACCTAATTTGCTTAATTACACAATGTTTACGTGTTGTTTAAAAAATCAACGTGGCTTTTTAATATTGCGCTTGTATTGCATTTACACAATTAATGCCATCCATTGCGGCACTAACAATACCCCCCGCATAGCCAGCACCCTCGGCACATGGGTACAGGTTTTTTAACTGAGTGTGTTGTAGTGTTATTTTATCGCGAGGTATGCGCACAGGGGTTGATGTGCGCGACTCAACGCCTAAAATAATTGCATCGTTACTTATGTAGCCACGCATTTTGTTGTTAAATGCTTTAAACGCTTGTTGTAGTTTTGAGTTAATCATTTTTCCTAACACATCACTCATCTGTACCGATTTTGTACCTGGTTGATATGAGCAATTTATTAATGTGTTAGATGTTTTACCGACCACAAAATCTAGCAAGTTTTGCGCTGGTGCGGCCTGTGTTTTGCCGCCCAACTGCCATGCGTTATGCTCTATTTCTTTTTGAAATTGCAGGCCAGCTAAAGCCCCAAATTTTTTATACGGCTCAAAATCTATTAAATTTAAGCCAACTACTATGCCGCTATTTGCATAAGGGTTATTTCGTTTAGATGGGCTCCAACCATTTGTTACAACCTCTTGTTGGCCAGTTGCGCAAGGTGCAATTATGCCGCCAGGGCACATACAAAACGAATACACCCCGTGTTGTTGCGCCTGATGCACCAAGCCGTACGATGATGGCGGAAGGTGTTCTCTTTTTAACTCTAAATCATAATCGGTACTGCAACTGTATTGTATTTTATCAATAAACGATTGTGGGTGCTCAACTCTTACACCCAATGCAAATGGTTTTGCCTCAATGGCAATTTGTTTTTTATCTAATAACTCATAAATATCGCGTGCGCTGTGGCCGGTTGCTAATATTACATGTTGGCAAAGGTGTTCGTTTACACTTTGTTGATTTTGTATTTGTATTGATGTTATAACTTCGTTACTAAAATTAATATCAATAAGTTTTGATTCGAAATATACCTCACCGCCATGGTTTAAAATTGTTTGGCGCATGTTTGCAATTATTTGCGGCAATTTATTTGTGCCAATATGTGGGTGAGCTTCAATTAAAATTACCTCATCGGCACCGTGATTTACAAATGTTTTTAAAACATGTTCAATATCGCCTCGCTTACTCGATCGGGTATAAAGCTTGCCATCGCTGTATGTGCCAGCGCCACCCTCTCCAAAGCAATAATTACTTTCGATATTAACGATGTGTTCTTTATTAATTATTGCTAAATCTCTTCGGCGAGCTTGCACGGTTTTTCCCCTTTCAAAAACAATAGGTTTTATGCCAATTTCTAAACAACGCAATGCGGCATACAAACCAGCTGGCCCAGCACCAATAATTGTAATCGTTTTTTTACTTTGATTTACGTTAAGGTATTTAATCGTTAAATCGTTTTGTACTAAAGGCTCATTAACATATACAGCAACTTTTAAATTTATTTTAATGCTACGCGAACGCGCATCAACACTGCGGCGAAGTGGTTTAACAAAAAACGAATCGGTATCTTTTAACCCTAATTGCTCGGCAACTTCTTGTTTTAATAAGGCTGGATTATAGGCTATGTGTGGCGCAATGGCTAGTTGTAATTCTTTTTTCATGTGTGGAAGATTTTTATTCTTCAGTGTTTAAATTTATCCTTCAAAGGTTATCGAAAATATCATCATTTTTGAATTGACTTTATTTATGCTATTTGAAAAAATATTGTTTTGTGGGTTTAATAAATTTTTAGTTCCCATTAGCATTTTTAACTCCAATCCTAATTTAAAGTATTGCAAATAAAAATCAACGCCAGCACCGCCACTGTAAAAATAATCGTCGCGTTTTAGTTGCACCGCATCGTCTAACTGGTTGGTGGTGCTCGATGATTTTTGTCCCTTTTTTTTCGATATTAAATCCATTGTGTAACCGCCACCAACTATAACATAGGCGCCAAAATTATCTAACCGTTTTGATTGTAGCTTTAACTCTAACGGGAAAATTAAAAAAGTTGATTCAACACTTTTTTTATACTCTATAACGCTATCGCGCTTAAGGTTTTCTAATTTGTAATCAATACTACGCGATGCAAAACTAAGGTTTGGTGTAAAGCGCAACCTAACATATTCGTGCAATCTAAAATCAGAAATAATGCCTAACGCAAAACCAGGATCTGACTTGTTATATATACTTTTTACACCGTATGTTACTTTATTTATAACGGTATCGGGAAAGGCCGAGTTTTTAACGGTATGAATAATAAAATCGGTTTTGTTATATACTAACGCAAAACCAAAGTGCATTTTGTTTTTATAAAATTTTGCTAAATTAACGCCACTTTCTTCTTTATGCTGGGCTTTTGCGCCAAAGGTTAATAGGCAAACTAAAACTATGTAATTTATTGCTTTCAATGCCTAAATAACGTTTAAATGTTAGTTTTATTGTTAAAGCGTGGCTTCTGGTTCGCTAGGTAATATAACCTCATCAACAGGTTTTAATAACACCTTTTGAAACGCTAAAATAATCCCTACTCCAAATGAAATACTCATATCGGCAAAATTAAATATAGCACTAAAAAACTCAAAAGGTTCGCCGCCCCATATTGGTAGCCAACTAGGTAAAATGCCTTGATAAATAGGAAAATAAAACATATCAACAACATGGCCTTGCAAAAAGCCTGCATAACCACCTTGGGCTGGCATAAACTGAGCCACATTAAACTCGTCACTATAACCAAAAAACAAACCATAAAAAGCCGAATCTAAAATATTACCTAATGCGCCAGCTAATATTAACGATACACAAATAATGTATCCTTTGTGTTCTTTTTTATCTACTAACGTTTTTATGTAATAAATGCCAAAAGCTACTGCAAAAACTCTAAATAAACTTAAGGCTATTTTGCCATAATTGCCGCCAAACTCTAAACCAAAGGCCATGCCTGGGTTTTCGGTAAAAGTAATTCTAAACCAATTGCCAATAACACGAGTAACTTCTCCTATTGGAAAATTTGCTTTAATGTAAAGCTTAATGCATTGGTCGATAAGTAACACTGCTAAAACAGTTATTATTGGTAAGCGGTATTTTTTAAGCATGCGGTTTTAAAAAAACAAAAAAGGTTACCCTGTAAAGATAACCTTTTTATGATACTAAAAGAACGCGACTTTGTATTATGGCAATAACCCTAATTGAGTTTCAATTTGCGCTTTTGTCATTTGAGTTAATGCGGGCATTGTTATAATCATATCAACCGTCATTGTTATGGCTTGCGAGGCATAAAAATAGTTTGTGCCATCAAAACTTATAGCAATAATTGTGTACATACTACCTACTGGTATTGAGTTTTGGTAAGATACAAACGCTTGAGATATTGAGCTGTATGATGAATTTAATCGCGCTAAAGTATTTACACCATTTTTAGAAATAAAAACAGTAGAATTACTATTATCAAAGTTACTCGTTAAATTAACAGTACAAGTTGTTTTTGCACCAGCAAATGAACTAAAATAGTCGCAATTTGTCCAACCTATCGAATCGCTATCAAAATTATAATAATAATTTCCGCCACCACCAGGTAGAACTGTTCCCGTGCCTACAGCGGTTGAATCGAATACGGGGGTAATTGTATCATTTACTGTTAACCAATTTAAATTGGTGTTTGATAACTCTGCAGTTCCTTGTGCATAAAACTCTTTCATTTGGGTTGATGGAGAGTTACCTGCGGGCACTTTAATTATTACCGAACTAGATGGGTTTATTTTTAATTTTTGTCCGTTTTGTGTTGCATTAAAATAAACTTCGCCGCCCGAAATTAATAATTCGCCATTTGATACAGGTAAAGCATTGTTTAAAATCATATCTTTTTTGGTTAATACATCTTTTGCCTCTATAACAACAACACCTGTAACAACTGCACCTGATTGTGTTAAAAATGCATTTGGGTAAGTTGTTATTTTTGTACCATTTAAAAGCGTAATGGTGTTGTAGGTGCTTGCGTTAATGTTAAAACTTTGTAAGGGTTTTGCAAAATTTGTGAGTAATGCTTTTACTTTCGAATTATCAATTGTTGTGGGTTGGGTAACAATTGGTGTTTCTTCTTCGGGTGTAACGGTTTCGTTTTTTTTGCACGATGTTGTTAGCAACGTTACGGCACAAATGGTTGCAAATGCAGCTGTTTTGATAGTTGATTTTTTCATAATTTAGTTTTTAAGTTTATATAAAATTACTGCTCGGTTTTTGTTATAAGTAGGCGGTTTTATAATTTATTACACATTAAAAACATTTTTTTATTAAATTAAAGTTCATAATTTAATAAACATTTAATATAAATAAATTACATAATCAAAATAAATTTACATCGTTAATGTTGCCAGTTGTGAGCAAAAAACAACCAGTTATGTAACAAAACCTACCAGTTACCAAGTTGCGTGAGGCTTTTATAAACTTTTATCCAATATTTGTAAAACTATTTGAGTGCGCTTAAACAAGCGTTTTTAACAATCATAAAAAGATAACAGTTTAAGTATTGCTATTTAAAAAGCTTTTTATTATGTTTGGCGTCATTCTAAATAAACAGAAACTAACTAAAAAACAAAAAATCATGAGTAACAAAAAAACATCAGGCGGTTTTCCATTAATCGTGTCAGCAATTGCTATCATTATTTGCTTAGTAATCGGAGTAGTAGTTTATAAATTTGTATTAGGTGATCCAGGTAATTTTGATGCCGATGGTCCAGAAAAAGGTCACCCACACAATTTCTTTGGTATTATGTATAAAGGTGGTTTTATTGTGCCAATTTTATTAGGTACCTTATTTACTGTAATTTGCTTTTTCTTTGAGCGTTTTATTACTATTCAAAAAGCTAACGGTGCAGGTAACACTGATAAATTTGTTGCAAAAATTAAAACATTAATTTCTTCTCACGATTTAGATGGCGCTATTGCTGAGTGCGATAAGCAAAAAGGATCGTTAGGAAACGTTGTGCGCGAAGGCTTAATGAAATATAAGTTTGTACAAAACGATGCATCTATGGATAAGGAAGCTAAAGTTGCTGCTATATCTAAAGCATTAGAAGAAGCTACTTCGTTAGAGTTACCAATGTTATCTAAAAATTTATCGGTAATTTCTACGTGCGCTTCTATTGGTACATTAGTTGGTTTAATTGGTACAGTTGTAGGTATGATACGTGCTTTTGGTGCATTAGCTGCAGCAGGAACGCCTGATACTGCTGCTTTAGCAACTGGTATTTCTGAAGCATTAGTTAACACATTAGTTGGTATCCTATCATCAGCTTTAGCTATTATGGCTTACAACTTTTTCTCTACACGAGTAGATCATATTACTTATGCAATGGATGAAGCTGGATTCTCTATTATTCAAGAGTTTCAAACTTCTGGAAAATAATTAGTAGGCTAATTTTAAAATTTGCACAGTGCAAATTTGGAAAAATGTAATTTATTAAAAATTAAAATAATAACAATATGCCTAAGATAAAACCCGCATCGCACGCACCATCTATCGACATGACGCCGATGGTTGATTTAGCGTTTTTATTGGTTACATTCTTTATGCTTACCGCATCGTTTCGTATGGCCGAGCCCGTTATTGTGGATCCACCATCATCTGTATCAGACAAAACATTGCCCGAAAACACTGTACTTGTTACGGTAGATAATAATGGCCGTGCTTTTTTTGGAGTAGGTAATGGCGAAGCCCGACGAAATACGCTTACTAAAATGAGCGAAAAATATAAAGTGGTTTTTAACGACAAACAAGCCAAAAAATTTGAAGGATTATCAAGTTTTGGTGTCGAAATTAAAGATTTACCTCGTTATTTAGATGCATCGGAAGCAGAAAGATTAAAGTTTCAACCGCAAAAAGGAGTGCCCTTAGATTCGATAAATAACCAATTACGTGACTGGATTCAGATTTCGGCCACCGAATTAAATGTTATTTATATGCGAAACAAAGATGCAGCTGCCGAAAAAGCTGTTGAATTTAAAGGAGAAAAGCCTCGTTATGCTATTAAGGCAGACTCGAAAGCAAAATACATTTATGTAAAAGATGTGTTTACAACCTTTACCGATATGAAAATTTATACATTCAATTTAATTACATCAATGGAGGGCGGCTCATCAGTACCAGCAGCACCAGCCAAAAAATAATTATAAACAAATTAAAACAAATTTAACATGGCAGAAATAGCAGAAAGTGGCGGCGGACATGGTAAAGGCGGTAAAAAGCGCGCAAAAAAACAAAGTACCCGCGTAGATATGACTCCAATGGTAGATTTAGCGTTTTTGTTATTAACGTTTTTCGTTTTAACATCAACCTTTAGTAAACCAAAAAGTATGGAGTTAAGCTTACCAGCCGAACCACCTCCAGGAAGCCCACCACCACCAGAGGTGAAAAATGGAGTTACCTTTTTATTAACTAAAGACGATAAAGTGTTTTATTATGCGGGACAGTTTTATGCTGCCGGTAATGATAAAGGTTTACCCGCAACGGTTTTAGCAGAAACTAATTTTAGCTCGGAAGGCTTGCACAAATTATTAATGGAGCAAAACAAATGGGCTAACGATGAAATTGCTGGCTTAGCTGTAAAAAACAAAAACAAATTAATAGCTGATACTACTTTTAAACGTATGGCTGTTGATGCAACCGCAGATACAAGAGCTATAACAGTTTTAATTAAAACTGACGATCAGGCAACATATAAAAACGCCATTGATATGTTAGACGAATTAAAAATTTGTAATGTAGGTAAACGTGTTTTAGGTGTAGAGATGATGGCAAGTGAATATGCATTATTACAAGAAAAAATAAAATAACTATGACAGCAAATTGGAATAGCGTAGTTGATGACTCCAGAAACGACATTGTTTTTGAAGGCAGAAACCAAGATTACGGAGCGTATGCAATACGCCGTAAGTACAATATGACAGTTACTTTAATTTTAGCGAGTATGATAGGCGCTTTAGTTTTAGGAATGGGTATTAAATTTGTGTTAGGCTTAAAGGGTGAAGATGCTGCTAAGGAAGCTGTTTTGGATATGACGGCAATTGACTTAACACCACCACCAGCCGATAAAAACGAACCGCCACCACCGCCACCACCGCCACCGCCACCAGTGTTAGAAACTGTAAAGTTTGTGCCACCAGTAATTAAAGACGATGCGGTAGAAACAGACCCGCCGCCACCACAAGATAAGTTAGTAGAATCGAACGTAAGTACGGTTACACAAGAAGGTGATGGAGATGCTGTTGTTGTGCCAGATGGTAACGGAACTGGGCCTGCAGTTATAGAAGAAAAAGCACCCGAAATTTTTACTGTAGTTGAAGAAATGCCAGAGTTTCCGGGAGGAGCAATGGAGATGATGAAATACATTCAAAAAAACATACAGTACCCTCAAATGGCTAAAGAAGCTGGTTTAAGCGGAAAATGTTTTTTAAAGTTTGTTGTAGGTGGCAATGGCGATATTAGCGGCGTATCTATTTTAAAAGGAGTGCCAGGATGTGGAGAGTGCGACAGAGAAGCAATTCGTGTTGTTAAATCGATGCCAAACTGGAAACCAGGAAAACAAAATGGACGAAGCGTACCAGTTTTTTTTAATTTACCTATAAATTTTCAATTAAGATAATTAGTATCTAATTTAAAAAATCCCTTTTGCTAATAAGTAAAAGGGATTTTTTTTGAATCAATAATAAATTTATACAGCAAAACTGATTTACAAAAAAATTCAACAATGAAAAAAACACCAACCGAATTAATAAATTTAAGTTTTAGTGCCATAATGGTTTTACTAACTACAACAGGCTTTTTTGTTTTTTTATTTACCGACATGTTAAACGATCGTGTTTTTGGAAACAAGCGTTACGTAATGGCAATTGTTTTTTTAGCCTATGCTATTTACCGCTCTTACCGCATGTATCAAGTAACTTTTGATAAAAAATAAATTACTTTTGTAAAATTATGCTACTTGTAGGTGCGTTAGTTTTGCATTTTTTAATTTATCGGCAGCATAGTTAAATGTTATAGTATAGCTTTTAGGGGCTTTTTCATCACTAGGCAAATCAAACATTAAATCAACCATAATGTTTTCGCAAATACCGCGCAAACCACGGGCACCCAATTTAAACTCTAATGCTTTAGTTACAATTAATTCCAACACCTCTTCCTCAAACTCTAACTTAACACCTTCCATTTTAAACAAAAACTTGTATTGTTTTATTAATGCATTTTTTGGTTCGGTTAATATGGCGCGCAAAGCAGCTCTATCTAAAGGTTTTAAATAAGTTAACACAGGTAATCTTCCAATTAATTCGGGTATTAAACCAAAAGCTTTTAAATCTTGTGGCGATACGTACTGTAATAAATTAGCTTTGTCTATCTCTTCTTTTTTAACTGATGCAGAGTAACCTACAGCTTGTGTATTTAAACGTTGCGCTATTTTTTTCTCAAGCCCATCAAAAGCACCCCCACAAATAAACAATATGTTACGCGTATTTACTTGCAGCATTTTTGCATCGGGGTGTTTGCGCCCACCTTGTGGCGGCACATTAACAACCGAACCTTCAAGTAATTTTAACATTGCTTGTTGCACACCCTCTCCGCTCACATCGCGCGTTATAGATGGGTTATCGCTTTTGCGGGCTATTTTATCAATTTCATCAATAAAAACAATGCCGCGTTCGGCAGCTGCCACATCATAATCGGCACTTTGTAGCAAACGTGTTAATACATTTTCTACATCTTCGCCAACATAACCAGCCTCGGTAAGCACTGTAGCATCGGCAATACAAAACGGCACATTTAATAATTTAGCAATAGAGCGGGCTAGTAGTGTTTTGCCTGTGCCGGTTTCGCCAACTAAAATCACATTCGATTTATCAATTTCAATTTCTTCTTTTGCGTTTGATACATGCGATAATCTTTTAAAATGATTATAAACCGCTACACTTAATATTTTTTTTGCAGCGTCTTGGCCAATAATGTATTCATCTAAATGTTTTTTTATTGCCTGAGGCTTTAATACATTTAATGCGTGTTGAACTTGCACATTACTTTGTGTACCAGCTTCTTCATTAACAATTTTAAATGCTTGCGATATACAATTATCGCAAATATGACCAGTTGTACCAGCTATTAAAATTTTTACATCTTTTTTATCACGCCCACAAAACGAACATAGTATTGGACCAACTTTTGCCATTATTTTTTTAGTTTAATTTAAGGGCATAAAGTTAGTAAAAAAGCAGTAACACCAATTTACTTTTAATGCTAATGTTGTTTCTTAAAAATTTTAATAGAATAGTTTTTTTTCATTAATAAATCTGTTATTTTTACAAACAAAAATTTAATTAAAAAAACATGAGCGCTCACAACGATAACCATCATCAGGTAACTGAAACAAAACCAGTTTCATTTCGCACACCACTAATTTTTGGATTAGTAGTCATTGCTTTAATTTTATTATTAGTAAGTACTTGCGACAACAAGCACCATCAAAAATGTGAGCACGAAGGTAAGTGTACAGAAGAGTGTGCAACTAAAGAACACGGCGAGCACAGTGGCGCTAACGAACATGCTGTTGTTGCTGAACATGACGCGGTGGCAGTTGTTGCTGAAGAAATTGAGGTAGCTGGCACATTAGATAGCTTAGGTAATTTTTTATATAACACTGGCGAAGAGGTAGGAATTGAAGTTAGTGGAAAACAATTTTTATCTGTTGGTAAAAATAGTACAGAAGCAAAATTATATTCATTTTTATCTAATGCCGATGTGCACGTTGACACTGTTGATAAAACACAAGGTTGGATATCGTTAGACCGTGTTTATTTTGAAAATGGCAAATCGGTTTTAACAAAAGAGTCGCAAAAACAATTAACTAATTTAGCACTAATTTTAAAAACTTTTCCAACAGCTACAGTTAAATTGGGTGGTTATACCGATAATTCGGGTAGTGTTGAGGCTAACACAAAAATATCGGCACAGCGCGCCGATATTGCCTTAAAAGCAATTGCTAAAAATGGTGTTGATGCTAAGCAGTTAATTAAGGCCGAAGGTTATGGCCCATTGCACCCAATTGCAAGTAACGATACACCAGAAGGTAAAGCTCAAAACAGAAGGGTTGATATTCGTGTAACAAAAAAATAAAAACAAAATTTATTAACTAAAAAGCCGCGTTAAATTAATGCGGCTTTTTATGTTTATAGATTATTATACTTTAGTTTATTGATGAATATTTAAAACAGGTATAGGACTAAAAAACGCCAACTCATGTGATGTACTAGGGTGAAATATTGAATATAGAATTGAATGTTTTTTTGGTTCGGTAATAATAACATCAACGTTGTGGTGCGAAATAAAATTTAATAAACCAACACTTACCTTGTCTTCATTTATAATATACGAACTGTGTTTTGTGTTTTCAAATTCATGTTCTACATACTCATTAACACTTAATTGTAGGTTAGTTAAAAAATGATTTTTTGACACAACATGTAATAAATTAAGTTTAGCGTTTAGCCATTGAGTAAACTCAGCTACTTTTAGTAATGTTAAATCATCAATCGTATCTTCGTTGTAATCGTTTGCAAAAGCAAGCGTTGTAATTTTTTTATAATGGTATTTAGGCGGCACAATAAGCACTGGTGTTTGCGTGTGTTGCGACACTGCCGTTGCAGTGCTGCCAACAAAAAATTTAATAAAGGAGTTGCCGTGCCCACTAATGCCCATAACAATTAACGTAACCTTTTTTGCTTGAGCTAAATCTATTATTAAGCCTTCGGGCTCGCCAACCTCAACTAAACACTCAACGGTGCAACTAGCGTGTACAGTTTTTTTTACCTCTAATTTTAGTTTTTGTAAAGTTTCAATAGCATCACTTTTTATTTCGGCAACAGTGTAGGTTGATATAACTAACTCAGGTAAATTACTAGGTATTTGTACCGCATGAAACAAAATAATGTTTAACGAATAATCGTTTGCTAAACAAGTGGCATAATGCACAGCGTTGTTCGATGTTTCTGAAAAATCGCAAGGAACTAATATCGTTTTCATAATTAGCATCTTTTACATAAAGGTAACCAATTAGTATTTTTTAACTTCAATTACATTTATAACGAATCAACGTTATTTTAAAGTACCTTTGTTTTCTCAAAAAATATAAATTGAAGTATGATAAGTGCGATTAAAAAAATGTTTGGTATTGGTCCTGTTGTTGATTATAAAGAATTAGTAAAAAATGGTGCTCAAATTATAGATGTTAGAAGTAAAGAAGAATATGCTGCAGGCCATGTGAGTGGTAGTATAAATATTGCATTAGGCGACCTTACCAATAATTTAAAAAAAATTAATAAACAAAATGCAATTATTACATGTTGCGCAAGTGGCATGCGCAGCGCATCGGCAAAAGCACAATTAAAATCGGTGGGATATAGCAATGTGTATAATGGCGGTGGTTGGGCAAGCTTAAATCAAAAATTAGCTTAAATCAAAAAAACTTACGCGCCTAATTTTTAAGTTATAATCAACTTATATTGGTTTGTAAAAAGTAGTATATTGGTGTTTTATAATAATCATCAGTAAATGAAACAAGCAACAATTGTAGGTTCGGGATTAGTAGGTTCTTTATGGGCTGTGTATTTAGCAAAGGCAGGATACAAAACAACTATTGTTGAACGACGAGGAGATATGCGCCTAGCAACTTTATCGGCAGGAAGATCAATTAACTTAGCAATGAGTTTTAGAGGTTGGAAAGCACTAGATACTATTGGTATTGGTGATGATGTGCGCGAAATTGCAATACCTATGTATGGCCGCACCATGCACGATTTAGAAAGCAACACTACCTATCAGCCTTATGGCATTAACGACCAAGCAATTTACTCGGTATCGCGCGGTGAGTTAAATTCAAAATTAATGACAATAGCCGAAACAAATGGCGATACAACTATTTTATTTAATGAAGAGTGTGTAAATGCCGATTTAAAAAATGGAATTGTGTATTTAAAAAACACACAAACAGGCAAATTATCAGAGGTAAAATCGGATGTGGTTTTTGCAACCGATGGCGCATTTTCGGCATTACGGTATAATGCCATGCAAAAAACAGATCGTTTTTCGTTTAGCCAAAATTTTATTGAAGACGGTTACCGCGAAATTTTATTGCCAGCTAATGCCGATGGCTCACATAAATTATCAAAAAACAGTTTACACATTTGGCCTCGTGGCCGATTTATGCTTATTGCATTACCAAATTTTGACGGCTCATATACCTGCACCTTGTTTATGCCGTTTGATGGCGATAAAAATTGCTTTAACAACTTAACATCTAAACAAAAAATAGAAGAGTTTTTTGAGAGTACGTTTCCCGATTTTTATAAAATGATGCCAAACATTGCCGATGCTTGGAACGACCATCCACTAGCATCGTTGGCTATAATACGTTGTTTTCCGTGGGCACATGGCAAAACAGTTTTAATGGGCGATGCAGCACATGCAACCGTGCCGTTTTATGGACAAGGAATGAATTCGGGTTTTG
>JAYSUQ010000312.1:0-7113 GCA_043718985.1 Bacteroidota bacterium
ATTCGTATTTTGGTAAATTAAAAACTCAATTTTATAAACAAATTGAACGGTATTTGGCAAAAAAATCGACTGCAATAATAGCAATTAGCAACAAACAAAAACACGAATTAGCCGATGTGTTTAAAATTGCGCCTAGCCAAAAAATATACGTTGTACCTTTAGGCTTTGATTTACAAAAATTTACTCAAAATAAAAACAGTAACAGAACAGAGTTTAGAGCTAAATATAACTTAGCCGATAATGAAATTGCAATAGGAATTATTGGACGATTAGCACCCATAAAAAATCATAGTTTATTTATTGAAACGCTCGCCTATCTCAAAAAAAATAACATAACTAATTTTAAAGCATTTATTATTGGCGATGGCGATACACGAACTATAATTGAAAATAGCTGCAAGGCAAATAACGTTACCTACTCATCAAACCCTACCGATGCTGTTAATGTTATTTTTACATCGTGGATAACAAATGTAGAGTGGGCTTTGCACGGTTTAGATATTGTTGCCCTAACATCGCTAAACGAAGGCACGCCAGTAAGTATTATTGAAGCACAAGCCGCTGGTAAATACGTTGTATCTACAAATGTTGGTGGTATTGAAGATGTTTTGCACCCAGAGTGTGGCTTATTATCTGAAATAAATGATAAAGAGCACTATTTTAAAAACATGGTAATTGCTTTTAAAAACATAAATAACCTAAATTTAATTGCAAAAAAAGGAGAAGATTGGGCCTTAAAAAAATTTAGCTACCAACGGTTAGTAAACGATATGCGCTTATTATACAACCAATTAACAAAACTTGCATAATTTTTGATATTAGCGGTAAAATAATAACTTTGTAATATAACTGTAAAACTATGCCCATAAATAAAATTTTAACTTTTACTTTTTTTGTATTCGTTTTTTCGTCGTGTAAATTTTTTCGTTCAAACTTAATGTTAAAAACACCATCCGATTATGCGTATGATAAAATAAACGATACCTTATCTAAACAAGATTATAAAATTGAAGCGAATGATTTAGTTGAACTAAAAGTTTTTTCGAACGATGGTTTTAAAATAATAGATTTAGCCAGTACAACAAATGCAGCAAACATAGCCCGCTCAATTATTGATTATAGGATTGAAAGTGATGGTACCGCAAAATTTCCGTTGGTAGGTAATGTTTTGTTAGCAGGATTAACACTAAGGCAAGCCGAATTAAAATTAGAAGAAATTTATGGTAACTATTACATTAAACCTTACGTTAACATAAAAATTAATAATAAACGTGTTATGATATTTCCGGGTAACGGAGGCGATGCAAAAGTACTTTACTTAACTAATAACAACACATCGGTTTTAGAAGCAATAGCATTTGTTGGTGGTATTACAGATGATGGAAAAGCATATAAAGTTAAACTCATAAGAAACGATGGTAAACCAAAACCAAAAGTATATTTAATGGATTTATCAACCATAGATGGTATTACGGCAGGGCAAACTACCGTGTTAGCCAACGATATAATTTATGTTGAACCAAGATACCGTTTTGCACGAACATTGTTAGGCGAAATAACACCAATAGTATCTTTAATATCAACAACTATTTTACTTTACACAGTTTTAAAACGATAATTTTTGTTACAAGCAAACTCAAATAACAGCATTGATAATTACCGCGATAGGGTATCAAAATTTAGTACAGAACTCGATTTAGCCTTAGTAATTTATATACTAAAACAAACACTATTATTTGTTGCCTTATTTTTTGTGATAAGTTTTACGAGTGCACTTTTATATTTACGCTACGCACAACCCGTTTACCAAGCATCATCTGTTATTCAAATAAATAATGGTAACCAAGCAACTCAAATTTTACAAATTAACCAACACGAGGCCGAAGTAAACGCACTTGCCGAAGCTATAGAACAAATACGATCTAAAATATTTTTAAAACGAGTAATCGAAAAATCTGATGTGCAAATTAGTTATTTTAACGAAGGCACCTTTAAAAGTAACGAACTTTATAAATCATCGCCCTACTTTATAAAATTTAGTGTTAAAAATAATGTAGTATTTGGCACAAAAATATACATATCGTTTGCAAACTTAAATACAGGCACATTAACATTTGATGCAAACGGCAAAACATTACAAATACCATTTACAACAAATCAACTCATTAATTCAGAATTAATAGATTTTAGCGTATCGTTAAATACCGAGTTTGATAAAAAAGCGATTGAGTTACAACTTAAAACAGAAAAAAAAGCATATTTTGTAATTAAAGATGTTAATGCTGCAACCGATGAACTTCAATCTAAACTATCTATAAAATTATTAAACGATGCAGCTAAAACAGTTTTAATAACCGTGTTAGATGTTAACTCTCAAAAAACAAAAGATTTAGTAAACCTAGTTGCCGAAGAGTATTTAATTTATGATGTTGAACGAAAAAGTGAAAGTTCGAAAAGTATTTTAACATTTATTGATGATCAACTAAAAATGGTTTATGGCGATTTAAAATTAGCCGAAAATAATTTAGAAGATTTTAGAAAAGCAAATAACTATAACACCAATGATAATTTAGATAACGCAAACATTATGCGATTAACTAATATTGAAGATGAAATGTTACGTGTTGAAATGGAAGAAAAAATATTAGGCGAACTACAAAACAATATCTCTAAAAATAAAAGTATTGATACGTACCAATTAATATCATTAATAGCAGGTACCGAGTACGAAACATCTATTAAAGATTACACACAAACTATTCAAAAACTATTACTCGAAAAAGAAACACTTTTATACCAAGTTACGCCAAATAGCGAAAACATAAAGCAATTAAACTATAATTTAGAAATTCAAAAAAAATTATTGGTAGAAAGCTTAAACTCTATTCGTTTAAAATATAAATCGAAATACAATAATTTATTACAAAAATCATCTGAATATAAAAACAAAGTAGGCGCAAACCCTAACGAAGATATTGAACACAACCGACTGAGCAGAATTTTTACCATAAACGAAAAATACTACACTTTATTTTTAGAAAAGAAAACCGAATTTTCTATATCAAAAGCAGGGTTTGTATCACAAAACGTAATTTTAGAAAAAGCAATAAAAGATGGTGCAATTGTATCGCCAAGTAAATCAAAATCGTTTACAATTGCAATATTAGTAGCGCTTTTATTATCAATAATAGTAGTATTTACGCGCTATTTTTTACACGATAAAATTACATCAGTTAACGATGTAACTAAACAAACTGGTGCTGCAATATCTGTATTAGGTATTGTACCAAATTACCAAAGCGATGTGCCAGTTTCGCAACTAGTGGTTGATAAAAATCCGAAATCGCAAATAGCCGAAGCTTTTAGAAGCATTAGATCGAACTTACAATTTATAAATAACACCGAAGGCCCAAAAATTTTAGCCGTAACCTCATCCATTTCGGGCGAAGGAAAAACGTTTGTAGCACTAAACATTGCAGGTATTTTAGCGTATACGGGTAAAAAAGTTATTTTATTAGATTTAGATATGCGTAAACCAAAAATACATAAAGGATTTGGTGTAAATAACGATAAAGGAATGAGTACTATTTTAACAGGTTTAAGCGATGTAGCATCATGTGTTAACAAAAGTAATTTCCCTAATTTAGATTATATAACCGCAGGGCCAATACCGCCAAACCCAGCCGAGTTAATTATTAGTTCGCGCTTAGATGATTTAATTGTTGAATTAAAAAAGAATTACGATTTTATTGTGTTTGATAACCCACCAATTGGTTTGGTTACAGATGGCATAACAACCATACAAAAAGCCGATTATCCTATTTATGTGTTTAGAGCCGATTACTCGAAAAAAGCATTTGTACAAATTTTAGATAAATTAATTAATGAAGGTAGCATTAACCACTTATCAATGGTGCTAAACGGTGTAGATACAACCCGTGCAAATTACGGCTACCGCTATGGTTATGGTTACGGCTATGGTTATGGCTACGGCAATGGTTATTACGATAACGAAACAGCAGATGTAAAACAAACTAAATTTTCGAAATTGTGGAAATCATAAAAACAAACATTGAAGGATTATTAATAATTAAACCAAAAGTATTTGCCGATGAGCGTGGCTATTTTTTTGAAAGTTATAATGAAAATGTGTTTAAGCAAAATAACATTAACGTAAATTTTTTACAAGATAATCAATCACTCTCAAACACTGGTGTGCTAAGAGGCTTGCATTACCAAGCAGCCCCTTTTGAACAGGGCAAGCTAGTACGCGTTATTAAAGGTTCGGTTTTAGATGTGGCTGTTGATATTAGAAAAACATCGCCTACATATGGCCAACATATTGCAATTGAATTAAATGAAGATAATAAAACAATGTTTTACATACCACCTGGTTTTGCACATGGTTTTGCTACCTTAAAAGATAATACCATTTTTTCGTATAAATGCACTAATGTTTACAACAAAGCAAGCGAAGGTTGCGTGCTTTGGAACGATAAAGATTTAGCTATAAATTGGCAATTACAAAACCCTTTATTATCTGATAAAGATTTAATTGGCACAAAATTTAACGAATTTAATTCGCCTTTTTAATGGATAATTTTTATAAAAACACCCTGTTATTTATTGTAATTAGTATAGGAATTACCTTTGTGTTTTCGGTTGTAACAAACTCCATTTTATTAAAATTTTCGCAAAACTTAGGGGCGCGTAAAAATACAAAAGAAATAAGGTGGAGTCCTGCCGTTAGGCCATCGGTTGGTGGAATTACATTTTTTTTTATTTTTTTAATTTCATTTATATCCTTAAATTTTATTAATAATTTTTTACCAATACATTTTAATAATTTAAAAATAATTGGCGTTTTAATAGTTTGTACAATTGCTTTTTTAATGGGCTTGGCCGATGATGCTTACAATACACAGCCCATTTTAAAATTTGTTACTCAGTTAATTTGCGGCTTAGTATTATATTTTACCGATACCAAAATTAATTTATTTGAATCGGAAACTATTAATTTATTACTCACTATTTTTTGGGTAATTGGTTTTATGAACTCAATTAATATGTTAGATAATATGGATGCCATTTCAACAATTGCATCGGTTGTTATTTTGAGTTTTGTAATAATTTTAAATTTCCATAACAACCAAATTTTATCACCATTAATTATTTTAAGTTTAGGTTTAATAGGAGCCTTACTTGGCTTTTTAGTATTTAATTGGCACCCCGCAAAAATGTTTATGGGCGATACAGGTAGCCAATTTTTAGGCTCGTTTTTAGCAATTGTTGGTATCGAATATTGTTTTAATATTAATACCGTTGTTCCAAATTATCAACTAAACTCAGTTTTTATAGGTTTTTTAATAATTGCATTGGTTTTTTTATTACCATTAACAGATACTATAACCGTTAGTATTAACAGATTATTAAAAGGAAACTCACCTTTTGTTGGTGGAAAAGATCACACCACACATCACTTGTTTTTTAAAGGAATAACCGAAAAACGCATTGCCTTACTTTATGCCGCAATTGGGTTTACGGGTGTGTTTTTAGCTTTAAAATTAGTTTATAATTACCAATTTATTTGGCTTGTTATTTCTATCGCATTTTGTAGCATCACTTTCCTATCTTTGTATTTAAATACAATATTTAAATACAAAAAGTGACCATTTCGGTTTGGATATTAAAATTAATTAAAGCACCAACAACTTTCGTTACTAAACTAATGTTAGGTTGTTTTTGCTGGTTATTTATTTTAATATTAATTAAAATAATTTTCATTAATCCTAAATACAATGAGTTAGATTACTCGAACGCAAACTTTAAAGTATTAGGTTTAAATCTCCCGTCAAAGCTCGAATTTGCTGGAGAACGAGTGCCGTTAAATGATTATGAAATAAAAGAAAATTTAGAAAAAGAGTTTTTCGGAAACAAATCGTGGAAAAGTTCATCGCTCATATTATTTCAAAAAGCTCAAAAATGGTTTCCTATTATTGAACCTATTTTAAAAAAAGAAGGCATACCCGACGATTTTAAATACGTTGCCGTAATCGAAAGTCATTTAAGTAACGTAGTATCGCCAATGGGAGCAGCAGGCTTTTGGCAATTAATGCCTGCTACAGCACAAGGCTACGGCTTACTTGTAAACACTGAGGTTGATGAACGATACGATGTAGAAAAAGCGACTTATGTTGCCTGCAAACATTTTAAAGATGGTTATAACTATTTTAAAAACTGGACTCTATCGGCGGCAGCTTATAATGTGGGTATTGGCGGGATTCAAAAAGCATTAAAAAAACAAGGGTCTGATAATTATTATGATTTATTATTAAATAAAGAAACGGGAAGTTTTGTTTACCGAATTTTAGCCTTTAAAACAGTACTAGCAAACCCCGAACATTTTGGAATTAAACATAAACTTAAAAAAACAGGCGGCTATCCGCCTTATAAAACTGTTAAAGTTGATACATCTATCACTAATTTAGATGCCTTTGCAAAATATTTAGAAACTAATAGTGTTACCCTTAAAACATTTAATGCTTGGCTATTAGGAGATAAATTAACTAATACCGATAACCATACTTATATTTTTAAAATACCTAAAAATAAAGATGTTGATTTGAGTTTATATTTTAATGATGTTTTTCCGCAAGTTGTTGCAACCGACTCAACAATTACACTGTTAGCCGATACTACTATAATTAAAACCGATACATTAAAAAAACAATAACATGTTTTTAAAAAAATTATACACTTACAATAAAAAACTATTTAGCTTATTTGTTTGTTTTATTTTAAGTTTTGTATTTATTAACTATAAATGGGGTTTAACAATTGCACCAATTATGCAATTTGGTATGTATAGTAAATTAGTTAAAATAACAGATACCGTTATAGTTTATAAAATAGAGGCGAATAAAAATTTAGTAGTTTTTAGCAATTACAATTTATTTAAACGCGATGTGTTAGAACTACCCTTATACTACAAAAAAAACGAATCAGAAAACAATAAAACCATATACACAACATTAAAAAAAGTTGGAAGCAAACTAAATCTCAATAAAAAAACAAACGAATTTAGTTTTACAAATAATTATACATTATTAAAAT
>JAYSUQ010000313.1:0-2571 GCA_043718985.1 Bacteroidota bacterium
ATGTTTTTTTATGTCTTCGTAAACACAAATTTACATTATTAAAAAAGGATAACCTTTGGTTACCCTTTTTGTTGGAAAATTAGTCGGTTAGTAGTGATATCCTTTATCTATATAAGTTTTAGGTGTTTGTTCGGCTTCTAAATCCCAGGCAATAAAATTATTTAATTTGTTTTTTATTTCTATCAATTTTTTAATAATAATTTCTATTTCATTATTAATTGATTCAATATCTTTAGTCGCATCAACTCTATAAATTACATGTCCTGTTGCGTTTACAATGTCCGCTTCCCTAATTAAATCTTCTTTAATTTGATTTTTGTGATGTTTCTCATCAACTTCAATGTGTGTTTTCAATTGTGGAAAATACATATCTGTTAAAGCTCTTCCTTCGGGTCGAGTAACGTATTGTTGAGTAACAAATTTGATTGATAAATCGTTTAAACGATGGTAAATTCTTGTAATAACGTAATTTTCAAGTCTTTTATTTTGAGTTCTTGAAAGTTGTTTTGAAATAAAATATAGTTTATCCATTTGGCATTTATTTTTCAAATTAAACGTCACATAGCGACAAATAATATCGTTACAAAAAATAATTTAAAAAATTACTTTCCGATACAAAATTTACTAAAAATATTCCCTAAAAGGTCCTCATTAGTAACTTGCCCGGTTATCTCCCCTAACGCTTCTAAAGCATAACGAATATCTAATGCTAAAAAGTCACTTTGTATATTTGTACTCAGTCCTTCGTTTACTTTTTGTAAGGCCGTTTGGGCATTGTTTAACGAACTTACATGGCGCGAGTTGGTAACAATGGTATCGGTTGTATTTACAGTGCGCGTATCAAATAAACTAACTAATGTGTTTTTTAATTCGTTAATGTTACTTTGTTCTTTAGCCGATATAAATAAAATATTTGGTACATCTTTAAACTCAACTTTTAATTCTTCTAAAACTTCAAAATCTATTTTATTGCCAACTACTAATAATTGCGATGTTCCTATGTAATCTTTTACAACATTCATTTCTAATTCT
This sequence comes from Bacteroidota bacterium, assembly GCA_043718985.1. Classification (GTDB taxonomy): domain Bacteria; phylum Bacteroidota; class Bacteroidia; order B-17B0; family Aurantibacillaceae; genus UBA4416. The sequence continues at coordinate 1,033 of JAYSUQ010000313.1, forward strand.
AAGTCGCCTCTGCTTAATTCGTGCGTATCAAATAAATAAATTACAATTGCCGATTTTTTTATAACATCAAAGGCTTTGTTTACACCTATTTGCTCTATTAAATCGGTTGTGGTTCTAATGCCAGCTGTATCAATAAATCTAAACAATACGCCATCAATAATTAATTCTTCTTCAATAGTATCTCTTGTTGTGCCTGCAATTTCGCTCACAATTGCTCTATCATCATCTAACAAAATATTTAATAAAGTAGATTTGCCAGCATTTGGTTTGCCAACAATAGCAACAGGTATACCGTTTTTAATAACATTACCAACTTCAAAACTCGAAATTAATTTTTCGATAATTGATAATATAGTATTTATTAATTTTTTTAAATCAGTTCTATCAGCAAACTCAACATCTTCTTCACTAAAATCTAACTCTAACTCAATTAACGATGCAAAGTTTAATAAATTTTCGCGTAACACTGCAATTTTACTGCTAAACCCACCGCGCATGTGTTGCATAGCAACTTGGTGCGATGTAGCACTATTACTAGCAATTAAATCGGCTACTGCTTCGGCCTGACTCAAGTCTAATTTCCCATTTAAAAAAGCTCTTAAAGTATACTCACCAGCTTGCGCAGGGCGTGCACCATGTTTAAATAATATTTGTAAAATTTGCTGCTGTATAAATTGTGAGCCATGGCACGATATTTCTACAATTTCCTGACCTGTGTATGTTTTTGGGGCTTTAAAAATTGTTACTAAAACTTCGTCAATAATAACTTCATTTTCTACTATTAATCCAAAATGTGCAGTATGACTTAACTTATTGACTAACGATTTTGATTTTAATTTTTTTGTAGTAAAAACTTTTTCAGTAATAGAAATAGCTTTTTCTCCGCTTAAGCGAATTACTGCAATTGCACCTGGCCCGTGTGGCGTTGCTAAGGCTGCAATAGTGTCGTTATTTAATGTGTAATTACCCATGGTTTTATTCAAATTTATCATATTTTGTGAAGTTTGCCTAATACAAATATTTCTTTTTTTTTGCTATGTTTGATAATCATATTTTTTTATAAAATGCTATTAAACGCCACCGATTATTTAAACGATATTAAACACAGCATTGCTAATGCCGATTATAGTTTGGCTTCGCGCCGAATTTTAGATTTTGTATATGATTATAATTTAAACTTAAATGAGCCTTTAAAACTCCTAAGCTTTAAAATTAGAACTGAATATTTAACGGCGTCATTGCAAACTAACGCAACTATTAATGTTGATTTGTATAAACAATGGTTGTTGCAAATTACAACCATTAACGTTAACGAAAACACAATTAATGTAAAAGATTTTGAAATTTATACAGCTCAAAATTTAAGTAAAGAGTTTAAATCAAAATCGCGTAATTTTAAATTACAACCATTAGCATTAACATTAAAGTTAGGCGAGTTAACAGCAGTTGTAGGCGAAAACGGAAACGGTAAAACAACTTTGTTACGTTTAATAGCAGGCGAATTAGCCGCTACTACCGGCGCTGTAACATATTTTAAGA
>JAYSUQ010000314.1:0-7086 GCA_043718985.1 Bacteroidota bacterium
AAAAAAAAGTCAAATGAAAAAATTAAAAAGTTCTTTCAACACCCATTTGTACAGTATGCAGCATAGTTATTTGTCTAATATTTTAAGAACTAATTAATATTCCTTTACTAAGGTTTCTAAAGGTATATGTAAATTTTCATACAGCTTGCGAATCATTTTAAGATTCAATTTTCGTGTGTGATGAAATATATCACTCACTCTGCTTTTATAACCCAATATGTTGGCTAAATCTTGGTTAGACAAACCTTGTTGTTCCATTCGGTATTTGATAGCTTCTAACGGTGTAGGTGCTTCAATAACAAAATGTTTGTTTTCGTAGTCTTGAATCAATAAAGCCAATATATCAGCTTCATTGCTTTCTTTACTACCTTGCTTTGCTGAAAAGATGTCTTCAAATCTTTCTAAAGCAGTATGGTAGTCTTTTTTGGTTTTAATAATTTTAAGTTCCATTACCGATTTTTTTCTTTACGTTCTGTTTTCTTTATTCTATCTTCTGTACGGCTCTTTCTACCTATTTCCTTTTCTTCTTGTACAAATCTACTGTTGTTGCATCTACTTCGTCATACTCTGCATGAGTGCCAATAAATTTTATAAATAGCCAGCCTTTCTCATAATTTAGTTCTGCTATCAACCTGTAATCACTTCCGTTAATCTCAAAAATAGCTCTGTTATTTTTTATCGTTCTGGCTTTATTAAAATCTTTCGTAACATCGTTTGGTTTCTTCCATTCCTTTGTAAAAACATCATGATACCATTTTTCTAATGTGTTTTTACAATCTGGATGAATGGTAAAATAGTCTACTACAGTCCCTCGGTTATATATGTTCATTTTACATTACTCTTATTCTACGACAAATATATTAAAAAGTTACCAATTTGGTTATTTTTTAACATTAATTTTTACTTAAACAGGTGCAACGTATTGATTTCATCAACAAGCTGAGAGGTATTTTGTTGTACGTATCTTTCTGTACTGGATACATATTTATGTCCTATTTTATATTGAGCCTCACGGAGTCTTAAAATAATTAACCCTCACAAAATTTAATATCACAAACAAAACCGTAGATAGTTTAGTTACGATTCTTTTGTTTTACTATACGCACGGATACCTCGCCCTCAAATGCCCATGCTTCATATCCGCGCGAGCGGGGTTTAGCTACCAAGCCAAACTATTAAAGTGCTGATGCATTTGAGCTGATGCAAAAAGTTACGTTACAATGTAAAAACCTTAATGCCCCCAAATTTACCCAATCTGATTTTTAATAAAAAAGGCGCCTACTAGCAAAGCCCTATTTAAACCAAGCTACTTAGGCTTTGTTTAAAACATTTTTTTTAGTAACTCAATTTAAAAAACTATTTTTGCGAGCAAATTAATTTAAAAATTAGTTTGCAAGAAATTTGGCGTTGCTAAATCGTTCTTCTTGATTAAGAAAACTTGAGAATTTTCCTAAGATGCAAAGAAGAGCAGTATAAGGGCAACACGCTGTATGGCGTGTGCACTTGTCTGTTTTTTGTTGTTGTCGGGTTTCTCAAGTACCTCTTAATCACGAACATTCAGCAAAGGTACACGCCACAATAAATTAAAACCAAAGCTGGTACCTTGGTGGCGGATAAAAAATAATGAGAAAAATAAATAAATGGGTTACCACTTTAATCGTTGTAGTAGTTTTAAGTATTAATGTTAAAGCGCAAATAAGTGCGCCTGTCATTTACGATTTACTACCACCCAATGCGGGTTTTGTACAAAACATTCAAACCAAAAACTTGGAGCAATGGTTTAGTTGGAATACAGATAGTGCCACCATTGCTGTTGTATTAAAGTTACAAGAAAACGGAGCCGTTGGCGTATTTAATAAAATTGAAATGTATAAAGATTTAGGCAATGGTACGTTGCAATTTTTAAGTAGCGATACCTTACGCAGTGATAGTACGGCAATTGTTATGAGTTTAAACATGCCAAACAATTCGGGTATATTTTTAAAAATAATTAGCCTAAATTTAAACTCAGGTTGTCAGTTATGTAATTATAAGTTTCCTGTTATTGCGTTAAACTTAATAGCCATGCCAAATAGTTGCTTGGGTTACACGCAACCAGCATGTGAATTTGTAAAAGATGGGGGATTTGAATATTTTTCTGTGCCTTGTAATTTTATTGTAGCTGGAGGCGACCCTTTAGAATCTTGTTTTTGGTTTTTGCCAAATTATACTAATGTACCAGTTGCTAATGGCAATCAAAAGCCAACACCCGATTATCATAACAGTTGTTTAAATACTGCTAACAGTGGTTACATGGGTGGATATTTATATGCTACAGTAATTAATCCAAATTGTACGCCTGTACCATGCCCAAATTTGCCACACGATTTTCGTGAGCAGTTTTACAACGAGTTATACACGCCACTTACTGCAACTAAAAAATACGTATTAAAAATGAGGGTGCGATTATCTCAATGGTCTAACGTGTCACTTAATTCTATTCATGGTTTGTTTTCAACTACTATTCCTAATCAAGTTGGCCAAAATCCTGTAAACCCATCTATTGGGCAAGCAATTAATGTAACAGCTGGTAATTTTATTACCAATAAAATAGGTTGGACTACTTTAACAGCAACATTTACAGCTAATGCCAATTATAACTATTTAACAATTGGCAATTTTAATTCGAATGCTGCAACGGCAACACAAATTGTGGCGGGTGGTAATTCAACAAACGATCCCTTACAAAATCAGGCTTATTATAATTTTGACGATGTTTCGGTTAAAGAAATACCTCAATTTACAGTTACTCCAATAACATCAACCATATGCGAAGGGCCTGTAACATTAAGTGTAGTGCCACACACAGCTGGCACTACATACACGTGGTCGTCTACACCAACTACGGCTAGCTTATCATCACAAACAGGTTCGGTAATAATAGTTACACCTACAATTACAACCACCTTCACAGCCAGTTCGGGCGATTGTTTGCATACCGCAGATGCTGAGGTTACTGTAATTAATTACACCTTAAATGCTGTTGCAAGTGCCTCTTCCATGTGTGTTGGGCAAGGCCCATTAAGTTTAACCGCAATAGGTGCGGGGCTAAATACATTTACTTGGGTAGCGCAAGCAAGTATTGTATCTGGTAATTTAAATACGGCATCAATTAATGTAAACCCTACCATTACAACTACTTATACAGTGCTTGCAAAAGGCCCTAATTGTACTAAAACATTTTCGGCAACCATTACTGTTAATGTAGTAGATGGCGCAAGTACATTTAGCCTAACATCAACAACTGTATGTTTAGGAACTCCCATCACTATTTTAACAAACTCATATACTACAATAGGGACTACCGATTTTGGCAACGTAAATTTTACTGGCACTTATAATACATCTTATACATATACCACACCCGGCACTTACGATATTTATGTTGATGGCGTAGAAAATCTTTGTGGTAATATTACTTATAGCATATTTACGGTTACCGTTTTATCGGCTGGTAGCAACTCATTAACCATTACACCATCGGCCACTATTTGTAATGGTGGTAACACCACCCTTACTGTTAGTGGTGGCACTAGCTACACGTGGCAACCAACAAACCAAACAGGCGCAAGTGTAACCGTAACGCCAAACACCACCACAACATATACGGTTAACAGCGTTAATTTATGTGGCGCTGCATTAACAGCTACTACAAAAGTAACCGTTGCTAATAGCCCAACGCTAACTGTAACTGCACCAAGTACGTTGTGTGCCAGTGCTACAGCAACACTAACCGCCAGCGGAGCAACAACCTACACATGGTTGCCTAGCAACCAAACCAATGCTAGCATTAGCATTAACCCAACAAGCACAACTATTTATACGGTTATTGGTGCAAATGGCATCTGTTCAACATCTAAAACTGTTACCGTAACTGTTGTAAGTATTCCAACGTTAGCAGTAACAGCATCAACAACAATTTGTTCAGGCAAGTCTTTAACATTAACTGCAAGCGGAGCTAATACTTATACGTGGTTACCATCTAATCAAACCACAAGTAGTATAACAGTTTCGCCAACAGTAACAACAACATACACTGTTAAAGGACAAAATGTAGGAACGTGTAACGCTACAAAAACACTAGTAGTTACAGTATTACCAAATACTGCTGTAAGCGCAGTAGCCCAACCAAGTTTTATTTGCAAAGGCAGTTCTTCTGTTTTAACAGCAGGTGGTAGTTCAACTTATACTTGGCAACCAGGTGCACAAACAACTGCAAGTATTGCCGTAAGCCCATCGGTTACTACAACATATACCGTATATTCACCATTAAATGCATGTGGTAATTATACTACAGCAGTAACAGTAAGTGTGGCGCCAAATGTTACCATTAATCAAACCTCAGTTACTGTTTGTGAGAAAAATTCGGCTACGCTAACTGCTAGTGGAGCAACCACATACACGTGGATGCCAGGCAGTATTACAAGTGCTACTGCTATTGTTACACCAACCACCACAACTATTTACACCGTAACAAGTAATGGTTTTAGTCCATGTAATACCAAAACAGTTATCATAAATCTTGTTTCATCACTTTGTTGCAAAGCTAGTAATACTGTGTTTACAAATACTAACTTTCCTAACAATTACAACCCTGCATCAAATGAAATTGTGAGTTTAAATGGAACAATAACATTTACTACCAGTCAAACTTTTCAAAACGTAACTTTTATAATGGGGGCAGGTGCAAAAATTGTAATTAACAATACTGTAAACTTAGCATTTCATGACTGTAGGTTTTTTAGCTGTACCGAGTTATGGAATGGTTTTGAAATTTTAAATTCGCCAACTCAACCCGGAAGGCTATGGATTGAAAGTAGTGTGGTTGAAGATATGTATAACGGTATTGTGTTTGATAATGCTAACAACCCCATTGATTATGATACTTATTTAGCTGGTAAAATTACTATTAATCTAAGTAATTTTAATAAAAACTATCAAAACGTTCAGTTAAAAAATATTGGCTTAATAACTAATACTTATGCAACACCTGCGCCATTAACTATTAAAGAATCAACGGTATCAAGTACAAGTAGTACTACATCGCCTGGTAATACTTTAAAACCCAGCAGCACCTATACGTATGCGTATAATACTATCGTTAATGGATCCACTGGTACAAGTGCCCCTTACACGTTTTTTCCACGCACACACATTGGCATTAATGTTTTTAATGTTAATAGTGCCTCAAATGTTTTTATAGGCTTTGCACAAGGCTCAACACAAGGCTCAACAAATTATAATGTATTTGACAATATGGATTTTGGTGTTTATGTGAATAAAGCCTCTGTAATTATTAGAAATAATTTATTTAAAAACATAACCGGTAGCCTTAAATCATCCGTAGCTGGTGGCACTTTGGTTGCCACGGGTCCTAGTGAAATAGGTGTAGCGGTTTCTGCTATTAATGAGGGATCGGTGTTTGATTTAACAGTGGGTTCAAATACTGTGTTGCCTAGTAATGGTAACCCATACCCTTTAGGCAATGTGTTTTTAGATTGTAATAAAGGCGTAAATGCTTTTAGTTGCAAAAATATTACATTAGCTGCCAATGTATTTAGCACCAGTATAGGTACTGATGAACCAGTAACCACTACCACCACCGTTAATGGCGAGGTAGTGCAAGTAATAAACCCAAACACGTATTATTACTACAAAGGGCAAACGGCCTTTGCGGCAAGTGCCTTAAATGTGAGTGGTAACTATAACTATAACTACATGCGCCATTACGCAACGGGTATTTATACCGATTTTTCTACTAGCAATGTGGATATAGTCATAGCTAATAATGATATTGCAGCACCTGTAAATAAAACCTACTGTAAGCAACCCATACAAATAAACCAAGTTGGTGGTGGCAACCCACACAAAGTAAGTATTACAACTAATACCATAGCCAATGCCTATAATGGCATAGCTGCAAGTTCTGTTTTAAATAATTTAACCATTAACCAAAACTCGGTTAGTATTGAAAACACAACCAAAACTAAAGGCTACACCTCCAGTATAGGTACTTTACCACGCAATGGCATTAGGTTATTAAATTGCCAGTATGCCAATGTGCAAGGTAATAGCCTAAGTAGCATAAGCACAGTGCCTACTACCACAGCAACAGCCGTAAACCTAAACGGAATATACCTTACTAACTCACCTAATGGCAAGGTGGAATGTAACCTAACCGATAAACTAGGCCGTGACGTTGTGTTTGAGGCCAATTGCGCTGGCACCAGCTTTAAAGCCAACACCATGCAAAACAGCTACCGTGGGTTGGAGTTACGCTTAGCTGGTATTATTGGTAATCAAGGCGCGCCTAGTGGTACGCCAAATTTAAGTGCTAATACATGGACAAGCGTTACGCAAGAAACTTATGTACAAAGCACCACTAATGCTAATACAAGCTCTAAACTATTCTTACAAGCCAATGGAGCTGGATTAAAAACACAGCCAACATTAAATTTTGCTTTAACTGCGGCACAGGTTTATACTTTAGGTGTTGGGCAAGGTATACAACCAGTAACTGGTACGCAATACACTTGTGTAAATGGTAATGCACAACGCGTAATGCAAACAAGTGGTGGGAAAAATTACAATCAAATGAATGAGACTATTAATAACACTGCCAATATGCGTAGTGGTGATAGCACCAATGCCAGTAGTTTTGTAACGGATAGTTTAGCATTATTTACGCAATTAGCTACCACTAACCCTAATGCTTACGAGGTGTTTGCTGATGAAATGTTAGTGCAAAACCAACAGTATGTATATGCTTTAGTAGCTAACGATAGTATAAACCCTGCCAATGGTAGCCGTTTAGATAATTTTTATGATGCTAACCAAAACACAGCTATTGGTAAATTAACCGAGGTGCAACAAGCCATTGCTGACAATAATTTAGCCTTAGCGCAAAGTAAAAATAGTGCCATGCCTATTACCAAAGAGGTTGAGCAAAAATACCAACGCGTAAATCAATTATTACTAAATTATTTAAGTAATAATACCTATGTATATAATACTGCTGAGTTATACGACTTAAAACAATATGCTAAT
>JAYSUQ010000315.1:0-7077 GCA_043718985.1 Bacteroidota bacterium
ATCGGCAGGCTATGCCACAGGCTTTGGCGATGAGGATTTTGTAAAGAAATTACCAAACTTGCATTTGCCTTTTTTGCATAAAGAACGCAAGTATCGCACGTTTCAAATTACTGGCGACTCTATGAACCCGATACCCGATAAATCGTACATCGTTGGCGAGTTTGTAGAAAACTTAAATGATATAAAAGATGATAACGCTTACATTGTTGTTACGCTCAATGATGGTGTTGTTTTTAAAGTATTGAATAACCGTATTAAAAAAAATAAAACCATTTTATTAACGTCTTTAAATGCGTTTTATGAGCCTTACGAACTCACCATAAATAAAGTAAAAGAAGTCTGGAAATTTACGCACTACATCAGTTCTCAACTGCCCGAACCTGTGCTTGATAATAAAACGATGGCTTCTACTGTTCTTAAATTACGAAAAGATGTAGCTAATCTACAATTCAAATAAAACCAATTGCAATGAAAAAGAACGTAGAATATTTAACCCCATCGCAGGTTATAGATAAGTATCCCGAACTGGAACAAAAGTTTGGGTGGAGTGCCAAAGATTTAGGCGTGTTCCTGAAAAATAAATTATTACAAGGGCATTACAATCATTCTGTCCGAAAGTCAATGATAGTAGAAGATTCACTCAAAAAATTAATTCGTTTTGCTAACGAGCAAATTGATAATCAAAAAGTAACGATACTATAAATTATGTGCTATAATATTTCTGCTAAAACTTCTAAAGAAACATTAGAAAAACGTTTTAAATCAAAAGTAAAAGATGGAGCGACTATTACGCCACATTATTATTTGAATGGATTTAATCATCCTAAAACGCCTGTTATATCAAGTGTTAATAGTGATGTGATTGATAAGTACCATTGGGGATTAATTCCATCATTTTGCCAAACTACCAAAGACGCAAAGGATATGATGACTAAAACATTGAATGCTAAAAGCGAAACTATTTTTGCTTTACCGTCTTTTAAAAATTCTATTATAGAGAAACGTTGTTTAGTTTTAGTTGATGGCTTTTACGAATGGCAAACAATCGGTAAACAAAAATATCCTTACTACATCTATACAAAAGACAATGAGCCTTTTGCGTTTGGTGGTATTTATAACGATTGGGTAAATAAAGAAACTGGCGAAATAATTAATACTTTTTCAATTATTACTACTGAAGCAAATCCGTTAATGGCAAAAATACATAACGTGAAATTGCGTATGCCTTTCATTTTGCCTAAAGGCATTGAGAAAGATTGGCTTAACCCAAACTTAATTGAAAATCAAATTAATGAGTTAATGAAACCTAATAGCGAAACGCCATTATTTGCACATACAATTTCAAAACTCATTACAAATAAAAACGAAAATCCCGATACAAAAAAAGTCCAAGACTATTTTGAATACCCCGAACTGGCTATGTTCGATTAATTCTTAATATTTTTCAATTTATTTCAATGTTTTTTAATTGGCTTTTAATTACTACTTAATTTATTGTAAAAAGGGAGGTATAAAAACCTCCCTTTTTAGCCCATTCAAGTGCTACAATTATTTTTTTACAATCAATGCCATTCCACATTTAGGGCAACTACCTGCTTTATCAGAGGTTACTTCAGGGTGCATTGAGCAAGTATAAACAGTAGCTTTTGGGTCATGCTTTTTGCACTTATCCATTTTACCGTTCATATCCATACACTCCCCTTCTTTCATGGTCATTTTTTTTCCGTCTTTCATAACGCATTCTCCGTTTACCATACATACAGTTCCGTTTTTCATGGTCATATCTTTTTCCATAGGCATACATACTCCGTCTTTATGGTGCATCATCTTTCCGTCTTTCATCATACAGCATTCTTTGGTTGCAGTAGATTTTGTTTTAGTTTGAGCATATGTGTTAGTTGCAGTAAAGCATAATACCATCATAAGTAATGAAGCAAATAAAGTAGCAATTGTTTTTTTAGTTTTCATAATAATTATTTTTTAATTGAATTCAGTACCGCTGTTTCTCGGTTTTCAGTATCGCTGTTACCCGTTTAATAAATTAAAAAAGAGGAATTTTATTTCCCTCCCTCTCAGAATTTAGTTAAGCACAGGCTTCTGCACATTTTTTGCAAGCTTCAGCACAAGCTTTGCAAGTTTGGTGATGGTCTGTATGTTTTGTACATTCTTCGGCACAAGCATTACAAAGCTTGGCACATAAAGCACATAAGTCTTTTGAGTACTTAGAATCTCTTGCACATAATCTTGCACATAAAGCACAAATGTCGGCACAATCTCGACATAGTGAGATACATTCTTTGTGTCCGTGACTGATACAATCTGTAACACAAGCTTCGCAAGCAACACAGCACGCTAAGCAAGCGTCGATACATTTTTGTTTTTCCATTTTTTTAAATTTTAGTTATGAAAGAATTTTCACAACGCTAAGAACATCGTATTGTTGTGACAAAGTGTTGTATAGAAATAGAAAGAAGTTGTATAATTCACACGTAAATGCAAGTTTTGTCAGTAGCCTCTGATTGAGAGTGTTAATATCCTACAATGCATATAATATGCTACCGACTTATTAGTTTTATCGCTCTTGTTTAAAATCGGAATTTTTAATAATTCAAACTTAATCCCAAACCAAAGCCCATATCACTATCATAATGTGTTCTAATACCCATATTTTTGTTTAAAATATATTTTAAATCAATCATATACTCTTTATCGGAATTATACATTAGCCCTAATCTCAGGCGTTTTGTAATAGGTATATCTTCACGCTTTAATTGTAATAAAACTGTGCCGTCAGTAAATACTTCTGCTTCAAAATGAACTAACATTGGTAAGGTGTATGAAAATCCCGCAGAAAATGCTTGTCGTGTATCTTTAGTATCTGTTTGATTAAACAAATTTGTTTCTTGAAAATTTAATTGTCCATCTCGTTTTCTATAACGGTAATCAAAACCTATAAAAGGCATAAACCATTGCATTTTACCAATATAACGACCAAGATGTGTTTCTACTTCGTATCCGTGCATATCCATATAACCTAATCGCCATTCTGACATTAAACTCCAACGGGTGTTTTGTAACATTGCCATACCATCGTTTCCATTCGTAGCAAAATCATTTTCTCCCATAAAATGAAATTTCCTATCATCACTTTTAAGTTTACGGTACGTATATTTAGGATTTGGTATTAATGGGTTTGGTTCTTGTTTTTCGTAGCTAAGTACACGCCCCATACCGCTCATCATGTGGTATAAAATATGGCAATGAAAAAACCAATCACCATCAACGTTAGCGTTAAAAACTAAGGTATCAGTTTCCATGGGCATTATATCTACGATGTTTTTTAGTGGTGCATTATCCCCTTGTCCATTTAATAATCTAAAGTCATGCCCGTGTAAGTGCATTGGGTGGCGCATCATAGAGCCATTGTATATTACTATTCTTACATTCTCGCCCTTTTTAATTAATATTTTATCGGCTTCAGAAACTACTTTGTTATCCAAACTCCACACATAACGATTCATGTTACCAGTAAGTTCAAAACGTAATTCTTTTACAGGTGCGTCTTTTGGGAGGCTCGTATTTATTGGCGATTTTAACATCGCATAATTTAACGTAACAATATCTGATAGTTTATTACTATTGTATTGTTCGCTACCCATTTTCATATCATTCATTTTTGGCTTGTCATCTCCCGTAATTTCGGGATACATAACCACATTCATATCCATTTGATTAAGGCTCATCTGCATATTCATATCATCTAAGTCGCCATTCATTTTCATCATACCATTCATCATCTTCATTCCCTCAAAATATTTTAATTTTGGTAGTGGTGCTGTTAGTTGCTTAATACCACTACCTAAATACAAGGATGCTGAATTGATACGGTCTTCGGAGGTTGCTAAAAATTCGTATGAGGTACTATCATTCGGTATCGTAACAATTACATCGTATGTTTCGGAAACAGCTACAATTAGCCTATCTACTTCAATAGGTTCTACGTCGTTTCCATCGTTAGCAACAACAGTCATTTTACCGCCTGCGTATGTTAGCCAAAAATAAGTGGAAGCTCCGCCATTTGAAATTCGTAATCGAACTTTATCCCCACTTTTAAATTGAGAAAGTTGATGTTCATTTTTACCATTCATTAAAAACTTATCATAATATACATCACTAACGTCCATTGCCAACATTCGTTTCCATTCGTTTTTAAGTTTGGTTTTAAAATGTTTGTGTTTTATGGCTTCGGCATAACTTTGTGTAGTTCCTTTTTTTATAGCAAACCAATCCGTAGCATTATGTAACATTCGATGTACATTTTTAGGATTGTAATTTGTCCATTCACTCAAAACAATTGGTATGGCGGGTAAATCATCAATACCATTTCTAAATGTTTTATCATCTAATCGTTTATTCATTATAAACGAGCCATACATTCCTATTTGTTCTTGCAAACCCGAATGACTGTGATACCAGTGCGTACCATGTTGTATAATGGGGAATTTATATAAATGCGTTGTGTGCGGTTTAATAGGCATTTGAGTTAGATAAGGAACGCCATCTTCTTTATTAGGTAAAAACAAACCGTGCCAGTGTAATGAAGTGCTTTCATTCAATTCATTATGTACATAAATTTCGGCAGTATCACCCTCCGTAAATGTAAGCGTTGGCATCGGTATCTGACCGTTTACGGCTATCGCTCGCCTTTCTTTACCTGTAAAATTTACAATGGTATCTTTCACATACAAATCGTAACGAACAGTTTTTTGTGCATTAACAACATTAGCCGTAACTAACAATACAATTACTTGCAACAGTTTTTTGTAACTATTTTTTTTAGTATCCATTTTATCGTAATTATTATTTTTCTTATTTAGTTACATTAAAAAATGTGTACTCAAATTTTATAAGAAAGCCATTTGGTGCTGTACGAAGCATATTGCTATACAATTCTTTGCGGTAAGCTAAATCTATTCTTGCTCTACTTCTTATAATAAACTGAATGGAAGGAACTATATCTAAATTTGATTTACCATTTTGATTAAGTGTTTGCCCTAAAAATTCTACCATTAAATTGACGTTAGGCTGCTTTAAGTCTTTATAAACTCTTGGATACATTAACCTACCAAACGATAAGGTGTAGTTAGTAGCATTGTTACTTTGTGTTTCGGGAAACTTATTAATTGAGGTATTATCTACTGCTTTTTCGTAACTAACAGAACCACTAATAGCTAATTTATTTACTAATTGTGTGGCTATAATTCCTAATTCGCCACCCGAATTATGCCCCATTGTTTCTATTTCCTCTTGATGTATATCTGCTCTATTTAAACTTATACGACCATAAGTAGCTAATCTAAAATGTTTATGCAAATCATCGCTACTATAAAATCGGTATTTAGCATAAAAACTACCACCTTCTAAATTTAAACCAGAGGTTGTTCTGTTACTCTGAAAACTTTGTAAATGCACCATCCATTTTTGATTAATACCCCACATTATTTCAGGCATTAAATGGTAATTCAGTTTATTACTTTTATCAAACATAAAGCTATTCATTGCTCTTATGCCAATAGAACCTGCGGGCATATTACTTGCAGGCTCTGTCATTACAAAAAGCTCTTGCCCATTGGTTTGTAAATGAATAAATAGTGTAATAATAATTAACCCTCTCATTATTGAACTAATTTAATGTGATAATCATTTTCATTAGTTGTTGTATAGGTTATGTATTTAACATACGCTTTAGAAAGTTTTTTAAATTCTTTACCTGTTACATACCCTTTATCAAGTACTCTAAATTGTTTTTCTCCATTTAGAGTTTGTGGTTTAGTATCAATAAAAATATAGTTACTTTCTTGCTTGCCATCTTCAATAGGTAGGTTTAAATAAGAAATATATAACACCATTGAACCTACAAAAAATCCTGCTTTCTCAACTTTATCTTTAAAGTCTTTTGGAGTAAGATTATGCTCGTTTTTAAGAATTATCGTAAACAAATTTTTATTCAAATCTATTTCAACTTTCTCTACACCATTTATTGATTGTAATTGTTTATAAATAGCATTGCTACACATTGAGCAAGTAAGCCCTGTGGCAACTACATCAACTTTTTTCAGCTGTGCATTAGCCGTATTAATTAATAATACAGCGTATATAAAAAAAATACGTTTCATACAATGATATTACTTTATAGTTTCTACTGTTTTACCGCAACTCATCATTTGTGAGCCATAATACGGGTTTTTTATTGCACTTTCTTTGCTTAACCAATCTCCGCCTTTGCCGTCATTATACATTGGGCAATGCTGATAGTAAATAGTTTCAGTTTGTTTAGAAACTTTTATTAATTGATACATATTTATTGAAAGGCTTGTAAAATGCTCTCGTTGGTGGCTTGGCTCTTTTGTTTCGTTTATATGTACAGCATCAAAAACTAAATCTTTCATTAGTTTCATCCAAACCATGTGCTCTTCTGTTTTTAATGTTTCCATTTTCACCCCATTAATTGCCGTTACTAATTCTTTTGCTTTTGCAGAAGCAGTAATGCCATCGGTTTTTACTAAAGCATCTTTCAATAAAAAGTAAGTGTCAAAAACTATTTTTAAAGGGCTTGTACTTTCAACGCTAACTGGCGTTGTTGTAGTATGATTACTATTTTTGATAGTATCTACTTTTGTTGTACTTTTTTTAACTCTTGTATATTGGCAACATTCGGGTAATTTTGCATATACATTATCAGGTGCTAAAAACTTATCGCTATCGTAACCAGATAAAGCAATTCGTTTTAGTATAGCATCTTGATTTGTTTTTTTTGTATCGTAAGTTAGCGTAGCCATTTTACTATCCTTATCCCAAACAATTTTAGATATTTTTTTTATATCTCCTGCCTTTTCAATAGTTGTTTTGCACATACCACAATTCCCGTAAATTTTTACGGTTTCTGTTTTTGCATTTTTAATTTGTGCTATACTATTAGAGTATAACAAAACGGCAATAATTACTGATGTTACTTTTTTTATGGATTTCATATTTTTGTTTTTTAGAGATTATTAATTCAATATTTTAGACCTGTCA
>JAYSUQ010000316.1:0-7055 GCA_043718985.1 Bacteroidota bacterium
CCTCGCAAGCCAACTAAAGTTAGTAAGGCATCAAAAGCAAAACGATTAGATAGTAAAACAATTAAAGGAGAAATTAAAAAATCAAGAAAAAAAATAATTTAAGTTTTAAGTGTAAACCTAACACATATAACTTAAAATTTAACACTTATAAAACTATGCCAAAAATATTATTAATTGATGATGAAAAAGCAATACGCCGAAGCATTAAAGAAATATTAGAATTTGAAAAATATACTGTTGATGAAGCCGAAGATGGACAACAAGGATTAGATATGGCACTTAAAGGTGGCTACGATGTAATACTAAGTGATATTAAAATGCCAAAGTTAGATGGCACTGAGCTGCTTTCAAAATTAATGACTCATGGTACCGAAGCATCTTTAATAATGATGAGCGGCCACGGTAATATAGAAACAGCAGTTGATACAGTTAAAAAAGGTGCGTTTGATTATTTAGCAAAACCAATTGATTTAAACAGATTGTTAGTTACCATTCGTAATGCTTTAGATAAAAAATGCTTGGTAACAGAAACTAAGGTTTTAAAAAAGAAAATTGGTAAATCGTATGAAATGATTGGCGATTCAAAAGCCCTAAATAACATACGAGAGATGATTGAAAAAGTTGCGCCAACTGATGCACGTGTTTTAATAACAGGTAGCAACGGTAGTGGTAAAGAGTTAGTAGCGCGTGCAATTCATAATAAAAGCACAAGAGCTGCGGCACCTTTAATTGAAGTTAACTGTGCAGCTATACCAAGCGAGTTAATTGAAAGCGAATTATTTGGGCACGAAAAAGGCGCCTTTACTAGCGCCATTGCAACCCGAAAAGGTAAATTTGAATTAGCCGAAGGAGGCACTATTTTTTTAGATGAAATTGGTGATATGAGCTTATCAGCGCAAGCAAAAGTATTGCGAGCTTTGCAAGAAAATAAAATTACACGCGTTGGTGGCGATAAAGAAATAAAAGTAGATGTGCGAATTTTAGCCGCCACTAATAAAGATTTGCGAAAAGAAATTGAAAAAGGTGAATTTAGAGAGGATTTATTTCATCGCTTAAGTGTTATTCCTATTCAGGTGCCATCGCTTAACGAACGAAAAGATGATATACCGTTGTTAGCCGATCATTTTATGGACTTAGTTTGTACTGATTACGGAATGCCCATCAAATCAATATCTAAGGACGCAATAAAAGCATTGCAACAAAAAGATTGGACAGGAAATATTAGAGAATTTAGAAACGTGATTGAGCGTTTAATTATTTTATGTGGCAAAGAAATTACCGATAAAGACGTGAAACAATTTGCCTAATGATAAAACATTGTTTAATAGTTATAGTTGTTTTTATTAGTTTATATGCTTGTAATACGAGCACCTATCAAAATAACGTAAATGATAATTACTCAAAATTAAATTTAATAGATACGGCTAAATGGTTTTTAGGAACTTGGCAAAACAAAACTACAGAAGGATTGTATACAGAACAATGGAATAAAAAAAACGACTCTGTTTATTGTGGAATAAGTACTGTTGTAGTAAGCAATAATGATACAGTATTTTACGAATCAATTTTATTACAACAAAAAAACGATTCGTTGTATTATATCGTATCTGTTAAAAATCAAAATAATGAATTACCCGTTTCGTTTAAATTAATTAAGTGTAATAGCAATCAATTAATTTTCGAAAACTCTACTCACGATTTTCCAAGTAAAATAACGTATTTAAAAATTACTCAAGACTCGATGGTAGCATCTATTTTTGGCCTAATAAATGGGAAAGAAAAAACAGAAAAATTCCCTATGAAAAAAATTAAGTAAGATGCAAAAAACAACCGAAGCCGATTCGTATTACAATAATCTTGAAGCAATGAGCATTCAGGAATTGTTAATGAATATGAATACCGAAGATAAAACGGTGCCTTTAGCAGTAGAAAAAGCACTACCTCAAATAGAAAAATTAGTTACTGTAATTGTAGAAAAAATGAGACAAGGTGGGCGTTTATTTTATATGGGCGCAGGTACTAGTGGGCGCTTAGGCATATTAGATGCAAGCGAATGCCCGCCAACATATGGCATAGAGCAGGGAAGGGTAGTTGGATTAATTGCAGGTGGCGATGTAGCTATACGCAATGCCGTTGAGTTTGCCGAAGATGATGTTAACCAAGGTTGGATAGATTTACAAGAACATAATATTAATAGTAACGATGTAGTTATTGGCATTGCAGCATCAGGCACAACGCCTTATGTAATTGGTGTTTTAGAAACCTGTAATAAAAACAATATTACAACAGGCTGTATTGTTTGTAATGCTAACTCACCTATTGTTACAGTATCAAAATTCCCTATAGAAGTTGTGGTAGGCCCAGAGTTTGTTACAGGGTCAACACGAATGAAATCGGGAACGGCACAAAAGTTAGTACTCAATATGATTTCTACTTCTGTAATGATAAAGTTAGAAAGAGTTAAAGGAAATAAAATGGTTGATATGCAATTAAGCAATCATAAATTAGTTGATAGAGGCACACAAATGGTTATGAAAAATACAGGTTTAGAGGACTATGATTTTTGCAAAACCTTATTATTAAAATACGGTAGTGTGCGTAAAGCCACCCAAAGTTTACAAAAATAATGATTGAACAAAAAAACAATCCACTACACGGCAAAACATTGCAAGTAATTTTAGATGAATTACTGTTACGCTATCGTTGGGAAGGATTAGCTTATCATATAGATGTGAAATGCTTTAAAGATAATCCAAGTATTAAATCGAGTTTAACATTTTTACGAAAAACGCCGTGGGCTCGTAAAAAAATTGAAGACTTATATTTAGATATGTTTTAATTTTTTTTAAATTATTCGGAGTAAATTAGAATAATTATTTAACCACAAGTAATTGAAAAATAATTTTGATATAAATCAATTTGTTGATGGAATTTTAGCATCAAACATAAGCTATGTGAGTAAGGCTATAACCTTAGTCGAATCTACATTACCAAGCCATCAGCAACAAGCGCAACAAATTATTAATGCTATAATAAAAAATAGTGGTAATTCGTTTAGGTTAGGTATTACTGGTGTGCCAGGTGTTGGCAAAAGTACTTTTATCGAAAGTTTTGGCTTAGAGGTTATTAATTGCGGTCATAAAATTGCGGTATTAGCAATTGACCCAAGTAGCCAAAAAAGTAAAGGAAGTATTTTAGGCGATAAAACGCGAATGGAACAACTATCAATACATCCAAAAGCATTTATTCGCCCATCGCCAAGCTCGGGTAGTTTAGGTGGCGTTGCTCGTAAAACTAAAGAAAGTATAATTATATGTGAAGCCGCAGGATACGATTATATTATAGTTGAAACAGTTGGTGTAGGGCAAAGCGAAACTGCGGTACATCAACTAACCGATTTTTTTTTACTATTAATGCTTGCAGGTGCGGGCGATGAATTGCAAGGGATTAAGCGTGGTATTATGGAAATGGCAGATGGTTTGGTTATTACAAAAGCCGACGGTAATAATTTAAGTAAAGCAAATGTAGCACGCAGCCAATATGCAAGTGCTCTACATTTATTTCCACCAACTGATAGTAATTGGATACCAGAAGTGTTAACATGTTCGAGTACTGAAAACAAAGGAGTTGCGGAAGTGTACAATATGATTGACAAATTTAAACGCCACACCATTAGTAATAATTTTTTTGATATAAAACGAAAACAACAAACAAAACAATGGCTACACCAAACAATTAACGAAACGCTAATTGAACGCTTTTACACTAACGAACATATTAAAGCACAAATAACAGCCATCGAAAATCAATTACAAAATCAACAAATAAATCCTTATCAAGCGGCAATGGATTTATTTAAAAACATATAAAAAAAATGGGTAAAGCAGATAATATAAAAAGAGCTAAAAAATTAAAAGAGGCTAAAAAAAAGAGAGAGTTAGAAACAACTGTTGCGAATGGTATGGGGCCAGCAAGTGTTGAACTTAAAAGAAGGTTTAAGTTAGATGAAACCGAAACAAAGGTAAATTATAATGAAGCTAAATACTCTCAATTTTTAGCAGTATTGATAACCCCATTAATTGAAAAAGATGATAATTTAGATATTGTAAAATCTAAGTATACTTTTGGTTCTTTGGCTTGGAATGCCGCTATAATTAGAGAAAAAGATGAAATTATGTATCAAAAAGTAAAAAAAAACATAATGGCAATGATGCCTGATGACGAAATTAGAGATGAGTTATTTGAAAGTTTAGTAAATCGAAAAATTAACGAATTTTCGGAGTACAAAAATTTAATTACTGATTTTGAAATTAAAAAAATTAAAGGGACTGATTATGATTTAAGCGTTGCTACAAGTATTTTAAAACAATAATATTGCAAAAAAAAATTATAGTTTCAGTAATTAACGATTTGGTTACCGACCAACGCGTACACCGAACTTGCACTGTATTTTGCGATTTAAATTACAATGTGTTTTTAGTTGGGCGCGAGCAAAAAAAATCGCAACCGCTTGCCAAACGTAATTATAAGTGCAAACGATTAAAATTGTTGTTTGAAACAGGCCCACAATTTTATGTGTTTTTTAATATGCGTTTATTTTTGTTGTTATTGTTTACTAAAAGCGATGCTTTGTTTGCAAACGATTTAGATACTTTATTGCCAAATTATTTAGTTTCTAAAATTAAAAAAATCCCATTAATTTATGATAGTCACGAAATTTTTTGCGAAGTACCGGAACTTCAACATCATAAAAATAAAAAGCAAATTTGGCAAAAGGTAGAATCTTTTATTATTCCTAAACTCAAATATTGCATTACCGTTAATAAAAGCATTGCTAATTATTTTACAACTAAATATAAAGTGCCATTTATTTTTGTACGTAACATTCCTAACTACAACCACATTTTAAATTTAAAAACCCGTGCCGATTTAAAATTACCGCTTACTAAAAAAATAATTATTTTGCAAGGCGCAGGTATTAATATGCATAGAGGCGCCGAAGAGTTAGTTGAAGCATTTAACTATTTAGATGAAAACTATTTGCTTTTAATAATAGGTAGTGGCGATGTAATACAACAATTAAAAGAAAACGCTGTAAATTTAAAACTGCAAAATAAAGTAAAATTTATTGATAAAATACCAGCATCCGAGTTAAGGCACTACACTGCTAATGCAAATTTAGGAGTTACAATTGATAAGGATACAAACCTAAATTATCATTTTAGTTTACCTAATAAAGTGTTTGATTATTTACACGCTGGCATTCCTATTTTAGCTAGCCATTTGCCCGAAATTGAAAATATTGTTAAAACTTATAATGTTGGTACGTTTATTGAAAACCATGAGCCCAAGCATATTGCAGCAAAAATTAGTTTGTTTTTAAATAGTAATGATTATAAGTTTATTAAAAATAATACGATTAAAGCTGCTGCAGAAAACAATTGGGAAACCGAAAAACAAAAATTAATTACACTAATAAATGATATTACGTAAACTTATATTTTTATTTTTTATAGTAATAAACTCAAATTTATTTTCACAAGCAACTAACACTAATTTAGATTCGTTATTTACATCAGTTTTTAAAATTGTAAATCAACGCGATACTAATTTATACGTTAGTCAAATTAATTTAAACGAGTGCTTTGCAACTTATAATGTAAAAAGTAAAACCGACTCACTTAAAAAAATTAATGATATTAAACAATCGTTTAACATTTTATTAAATGAGTTTGCTGATATGGCTTTTAATAACGAACCCAAAATTGAGTATAATACTTGTGAGGTTATCGGTTTTAAAGACTTTGTTAATTTAAAAAACGGAAAATACAGGGTACATATTGCTGTACTGTTAAATAATCAGTTTATTGTAAAAATGCCGGTATATGTTTTAAAACAAAGTAATGGTTTTACAATAATAGATGCAATTATACCAATGTTTGTAATTGAAAAAGAGTAAAATTATAATCCAGTATATTTTCTAAATAATTTTATGGCTAAGGCTAATAAAATAATACCAAATACTTTTTTTAAGATGGCAATTCCGCCAACACCTAAAAGTTTTTCAAGTCTATTTAAATTTCTTAAAACTAAATAAACAATTATAACATTTAAAATAATGGCTGTTATAATTGATATAATATTATATTCGGCCCTTAACGATAAAAGCGTTGTAAGTGTACCTGTACCAGCTATTAACGGAAACGCTAGCGGAACAACAGATGCTGTTGCTGGAAATTGTTCTTTAGATATTTGAATCCCTAAAATCATTTCAAAGGCTATAATAAATAGTAAAATAGAACCAGCAATAGCAAAATCTCCAACCGATATGCCAATTATATCTAAAATGGTGTTTCCAATAAATAAAAACACAATCATTATACCAAGCGATACTAACGATGCTTTTGAAGCATTAATTTCGCCCGTTTTTTGTTTTAAATTTATAATAACAGGTATAGATCCTATTACATCTATAACGGCAAATAAAACCATTGTTACTTTTAAAATTTCTATAATATCAAAATTCATAATATTTGTTTTTGCTTAAAATTACGCTTAATTATCTAAATAAATTCTTCCTTGCCTCCACATATCAACAGCTTGGTACCAGGGTAATTTAAACGATTCGTTGCGTTCTAAATACAAATCGTTATCGGTAAACGGATTAATTACTTTTATAAAAACAAAGGTAGTGGCGTTTTGTGTATTAGCTTCGCCATACTGCCAATATTCGCCATTTTTTTGTTTAGTTACTTTATTTGGCGCTCCAAAAACAGTGTAAATCATACCTCTGTCAGTTTTCCAACCTTCTTGGTAACTCGAAAAAAGTTTGTTTGCATCTTGTATTCGGTTATAATATTTTTTAATTAATTCTTTTGCCCGTTCGTTACTACCTGCAATACCTAACCAAAATTTATCTATTGCATTTTTTTTATCGCTAGCATTTATACAATTATCAAATTCTTTTTTTGCCATTATGTAGCGTGTAGCTAAAATCATTTGTTCGGCATTTTTTATTTTCGGAAAAGCACTTTCGTAAACAAAAAACGATACAC
>JAYSUQ010000317.1:0-7008 GCA_043718985.1 Bacteroidota bacterium
AAATTACGAATTATGTCACGATAGTACAAACCTTGCTAACATATTAGTTAATATGGCAAATATTTATCAGCAACAACATAATTTTAAACAAGCTAATAAATTTTTAAGAGATGCTGAAAAAATTACTTCTAAACTACAAAACAAAACTGCAGCGGGTAACTTATACAACACAATGGGTATTTTATATGCCGAAAATGGGTTGCTTGATTCGGCAGAAATCTTTTTTTTAAAATCGACAAAAATTAGAGAAATTTTAAATGATAAAACAACCCTATCGTGGAACTATAATAATTTGGGGGGCCTTTATTTAATGCAAAATAAAACATCGCAAGCAACAATTTATTTAGAAAAAGCACTTAACGTATTTTCGGAAAACGGAAACGTTGACGGACAATCAGATGTTGTAAATAATTTGGGCGAATTGTATATGCAACTAAACAAGCCCGATAAAGCACTGTATTATTATAGTTACTCGCGCAAGTTGTATGCGCAAACAAATAACCCCGATAATTTAGAAAACTTATATACTAATTTATCTATTTACTATGATAAAACTGGCGATTTAAAAACGGCTTTTAAATATTCTGATTCGCTTATTGTTTTAAAAGACTCGCTATACGGCAAACGCTTAGATAAAAGCATTGCCGAAATGCAAACAAAATATGAAGTTGAGAAAAAAGATTTAGAATTAGCCAAACAAAAAAACGAAATTGATTTAAAAGAAAAACAAGCGCAAATTAAAAACATAATAATTGCATCGGTAATTTTGTTGTTATTATTAACTGCATTGTTAGGTTATTTATTTTTTCGTAAAAAACAAGTAGAACAACAAGCCAAATTAAATGCAGAGCTAGCTACAGCAAAAGAATTAAGAACAAAAGCAGTGCTTGATGCTGAAGAAAAAGAACGGCGACGAATTGCGCAAGATTTACACGATGGTGTTGGCCAACTATTAAGTGCTGCTAAATTAAATTTAAGTAACCTCGATTTTAAATTAACAAACAAAACTGATGAACAGGAATTAGCCATGCAAAATGCGTTGAGCTTGGTTGATGACTCTGTTAAAGAAGTGAGAGCTGTTTCGCACAACATGATGCCAAACACCTTAATAAAATTGGGCTTAGCAAGTGCGGTACGCGAGTTTATAACTAAGCTAGGCAATGCGCCATCACTCAAGGTTGATTTAGAAATTATTGGATTAGATGTACGTTTAGACAATCAAATTGAAACAGTGCTTTACCGCGTAATTCAGGAAATTGTGAATAATATTATTAAACATGCAAAGGCATCACAAGTTAGTATGCAATTAATTAGGCACGATACCGAAATATCAGTAATGATAGAAGATAATGGTGTTGGTTTTGATACTTCAAAAATTGAATCGTCGGATGGAATTGGATTAAAAGGAATACAAACCCGAATAGAATTATTAAATGGTTCGGTTCATTTTGATTCGGCTATTGGTAGAGGCACGACTATTATTATTGATGTGGCTTTAGTTTAATTACAATTTAAAAATAATTGCTTCGGTATAGCGTTTATTTTTTACAGTTTGTTCAATAATAAAATTTAGCTCAATAAAAACTTCTTTATATTTTGGATTTAAATAAACACAATAAATCTCGCGTGGATTTTGCTCAACACTATGTTTAATGTTTTGTAGCACCTGCTGCATAACACTTTTGCCAAACGGGTTAAAAAAATAAAACACTGTTGCATTACTTGCAATGGTATATTTTGTTGCATCACAAAATAAAAAAGTTAATATACTTTCGCTATTTTTTTTATTATAATTAAGTAAATTTTTATTAGCATCGTTTATCAATTCCATTGCAATATCAACTCCTATGGTATTTGTAAAACCACATTGCTCGGCCACAAACAAAGCTCTGCCTTTGCCACAGCCAAAATCAACAAAGGGTTTTTGTTTTACCGTGTTTGGTAAATTATTTAATACCAAAAATAAAACATAATAACTAGCGCCTTGGTAGTGATGATTTTCATCCGACTCATCGCCATCAAGCGTTAGCTCATTTAAATTAACTATTTTATGAGTGTTAACCCCTAACTGTTTTTCGTATTTAGCCTCGTAGGTTAACAATTTAAAGGTATTTAAAAATCCACGTAAGTAAAGTGAACGAAAAAAATAATAGATATACTGAAAAAATCGCATACCATAAATGTAATATCTATTAGTATACTATTGATAATCTTAATAAAAAAAATTAACTTCAAAGTCATAAACCAGTTGGTATGCAAATAGATTTAGAAGCCGAAAAAAAAGAAATATTAAATAGGTATAAAAATTTAATTAAAGCTTGTAAACGCCGATTAGAAAAGGGCGATAAGGAAATTATACGCAAAGCATTTGAAGTGGCAGTTGAGGCGCACAAAGAAATGCGTAGAAAAAGTGGCGAACCTTACATTTACCACCCTATTGCTGTAGCTCATATTTGTGCCGAAGAAATTGGACTTGGTACAACAGCCATTGTTTGCGCACTATTGCACGATACTGTAGAAGATACTGATATGACCCTTGAAGACATTAAGGGCATGTTTGGAGAAAAGGTTTCGATAATTATTGATGGCTTAACAAAAATTAATGGTGTGTTTGATCACACATCATCTATACAAGCCGAAAATTTTAGAAAAATGTTACTCACCTTATCTGAAGATGTGCGGGTAATATTAATTAAGTTGGCCGATAGGTTGCATAATATGCGCACGCTAGATCACATGAAACGTGATAAGCAAATGAAAATTGCTGGAGAAACGTTGTATTTATATGCTCCATTAGCCCATCGTTTAGGATTAAATGCCATAAAAAGTGAGCTCGAAGATTTAGGTTTAAAATACACTAACGAAGATTGGTTTAACGAAGTATCGCGCAAACTTGAAGAGAGTGAACCCGAACGAAAAAAATACATTAAAAATTTTATTGATCCTTTAAATGAAATTTTAAAAGAACAAGGCTTTCAATTTAAAATGTTTGGAAGGCCAAAATCTATTTACTCTATTTATAATAAAATAAAAAATAAAGGCGTACCGTTTGAAGAAATTTATGATTTGTTTGCTATACGAATTGTAATTGATACGCCAATGGATAATGAAAAAGTTGATTGTTGGAAAATTTATTCCATCATTACCGATTTTTACCATCCAAACCCCGATAGGTTGCGCGATTGGGTAAGCACACCAAAAAGTAATGGTTACGAAAGTTTGCACACAACCGTTATGGGGCCAGAAGGTAAGTGGGTTGAAGTGCAAATACGAACTGTGCGAATGGATGATTTAGCCGAAATGGGTTATGCCGCGCATTGGAAGTATAAAGATTCGGCTGCCGAAAAAGAAAGTAATTTAGAAAATTGGTTGCGCCGCATTAGAGAAATGTTGGATAACCCCGACCCAAATGCGTTGGAGTTTATTGATGATTTTAAATTAAATTTATTTGCCGACGAAATTTTTGTATTTACTCCAAAAGGAGAAATGAAAAATTTACCTACCACTGCAACCGCTTTAGATTTTGCTTTTGAAATACATAGCAAAGTTGGCCAACAATGCATTGGAGCAAAGGTAAATCATAAATTAGTGCCGTTAAGTTACCAATTAAAAAGTGGCGATCAGGTTGAAATTTTAACCTCATCAAAACAAACACCAAAAGAAGATTGGATTAGCTATGTAGTTACTGCCCGTGCAAAATCAAAAATAAAACTTGCCTTAAAAGAAAATCGTAGAAAAGTTTCGGATGATGGGAAAGAAATACTTGAACGGAAATTTTATAAATGTAAACTCGATTTTACAATACAAAATATAAACGAATTTGTTGCCTTTTTAAAACTACCATCGGCCAACGAAGTGTTTTATAGAGCGGCGTTAGGCAATGTTGATACAAAAGAAATTAAAGAATTTTACGAACATAAAAAACATCCCGAAAAAACATTACCTAAAAAGAAAGAAAATAAAATTGAAGAGCTAGTTACAACTATTAGAGGCACAACAAGTAAAGAATTATTGGTAATTGGCGATGATATGCAAAAGCTAGATTACGGTTTATCTAACTGCTGCTCGCCAATACCTGGCGATGATGTGTTTGGTTTTGTTACCGTTAACGAAGGTATTAAAATACATAGGGTTAACTGCCCTAACGCTATTAAATTACTATCAAACTATGCTTACAGAGTTGTTAAAGCTAAGTGGAATAACGATCATTTAATATCGTTTATGGCTGGTATAAAAATTATGGGTACCGATGAAATGGGCTTAGTTAATAATATAACCAAAGTAATATCGAGCCAACTAAACATTAACATGCGTAGCATTAGTTTTGATACCGAAGATGGTATTTTTGAAGGAACGATTATGGTATTTGTGCACGATGCAAAACATCTAAGTCATTTAATTGATAATTTAAAAAAAGTAAAAGGGGTAACAAATGTTATACGTATAGATAATAATTAAGATGCTAATACAAGAAACCAAAGATGCCGTTGAAAAAATATTAGTTGACTATTTAGAAAAAAATAATCAACGAAAAACATCAGAACGGTTTGCAATATTAAACGAAATTTACAGCCATAACGGGCATTTTGATATTGAAGCATTATATGTTTTAATGAAAAATAAAAAATACCGTGTTAGTAGAGCAACTTTATATAATAATATTGAATTGTTACTTGATGCGGGCTTGGTTATTAAACATCAGTTTGGTAAAAATTTAGCTCAATTTGAAAAAGCTTATAAGTTTAAACAACACGATCATTTAATTTGTAACGATTGCGAAAAAGTGTTTGAGTTTTGTGACCCTCGCATTTTACAAATACAAAAAATGGCCGAAGAAATGCTTAATTTTGATGTAACACACCACTCGTTAAACTTTTTTGCAAAATGCCGAGGTTTAAAAGTAAATGGAGTTTGCGAGCATAAAAAAACAACGCAACCAATTATATTATCGTAAATTAGCACTATGATTTTTGAATATACTATTACAGAAGAAAAAGAAATTCAGGTACTGTTTTTATCGGGCGAATTGATTGATAAAAACCAAGCGCTTGAATTAATAAAAAAAGTTGATGAGCTATTAGAATTTGGTAAAAATAAATTAATAATAGATTTAACTAACTTAAAATACATGAATAGTAGTGGCTTAAATGTACTAATACAACTATTAACTAAAGCGCGCACACGTGGTGGCGAAAGCGTTATTTGTAATGTGAGTAAAAAAGTTAACGAGTTACTTGTAATTACAAAACTAAATACTTTGTTTAAAGTTGCCGAAACTGAGGAAGAAGCTAGGAAATTACTAGCTTAATTTAAAACATATTTTGTAAAAATAATTACGCCACCAACAACTGCAATTAGTGTTGCAAATAAAACAGCACCAGCAGCCAAATCTTTTACCTTACCTGCATTAATATTATAATTTGGCGATACCAAATCGGTTAATTTTTCGATGGCAGTATTAATTATTTCTAGGCTAATAACTAAACCAAATAATAATAAACAAAACAACCATTCGGTTACGGTTATCTTAAAATAACAGCCAGCAATAATTACTAAAAACATTATTACTACATGAACTTTAATGTGTTTTTCGCGTAACGAAATTTTAATTCCGTTTAATGCATAAAATATTGATTGCTTAAAGTTTGGCACAAAAAAAATTAAATATTATTTAAAATCTGTTTAATATTTGGCCTAAAATACAAATTGCTTTTTAATATTTTTCCATCTTCTCTAAAAATAGGATTTCCATTTTCATCTAACTTACTCATATTGCTACGTTGTATTTCGTTAAATACTTCTTCAATTTTATGTTGTAAGCCATGTTTGCAAATAGTACCAAACAAAATGTATAACTGGTCGCCAATTGCATCGGCAATCTCTACCAAATCGCCATTTTTGCAAGCCTCTAAATATTCGTCGTTTTCTTCTTTAATTAAGTTGTAACGTAAGGTGTAATCACGTTCGTTAATTAATGTTGGATTAGTTGCATTACCAATTTTAAATGTTTCATGAAAATGATGAACATCCATAATTTTTGGTAATAAGTTTTTTTGAGTTGACATACTATTTAATTGATAAATTACTTTTTATTTTTTTTAGCTACGTACTCAGCATTTAATCCTTGTAAAACTTGGCTTGTAATATCTAATTTTGCATTAGCTAATAAAACCGTTGGCACTAAATCCGAATAAGATAAAATGTAATCGAATTTGCCATTATTAAACGCTTTTAAATATGTTTTCACATTTTTATTTAATTCCATATTTTTTTCTTCAAGTTCTACACCTAAATTTTGCATTTGCAATTCCTTATTTGCAAGTTCTTGTTGTTGGCGCTCTAAATTTGCTTGTTGTTTTTGCAACTCAGCTTGTGGCGCTATGCCAGCTTGAGCCGATTTTTGAAACTCTTCATATTCACCCTGAAATTTAGCAGTCATCGTTTGCATTTGAGCTTCTAAGTTCATTTTTTTTGATTTTAATACTTTTGTAAAATCGGCAATGTATTGGTATTTTTCGTTTATACTATCGGTGTTAATATAAGCTATTTTAGCATCGGCTAAATTGGCTGTGTTTGCAACTAAAATTGGGGTTGCATTTGTTGCGGTTAAACCAGTAGTTTGATTATTTAAAACCGAGTTTGATTTTAAACTATTTACTTGATAAAATAAAATACCAACTGCAATAGCTAAAATACCATTAATAATAAGTGAAAGATTTTTCATTTGTATGTAATTAAATTAAATGTAAATATAAAAAATAGGGTGGTACAAAAAATGCTATTTCACAATTTTTAGTATCGTATTAAAAATAATTTTAAAATCAACTAAAATGCCTTGTTGTTTAATATACTTAGCATTTAATGCAAGTTTAGCGGGCATTATTTCAGTAATATAGGTTTGCTCGGGGTTTAAAGATTGTGCTAATAATTCGTTTTCGTTAATGTATTGTAACGAAGCGTAATCGGTAATACCAGGTTTAACCAATAATACATTTTGTTGTTCTTTGC
>JAYSUQ010000318.1:0-6988 GCA_043718985.1 Bacteroidota bacterium
TGATGTTACCCCGCCAGTAACAAAAATATATTTAGTGTTTGTGTGCATACAGCTTTTTATAAACTGTATGTAAAGGTAAGGTAATTTTTTTGATTAAAAGTGGATGAGTTGTTACCAATTTAAAATATTTTACACTTGTTTTTTTAAATAAACAGATAGTAAATTTTAAAATTATTATTTAAATAACTAAAACAATATAATATGTGTGTGTTTACGTTAAATATTAACTAATACTGTTACGCACGCGTTGGCTAAAATCGCGTAATGCTTGATTAAAAACTGCGCCTTCTGTTTCCATTTTTTGTTTAATATAAATTGATGCTAAAACGTGCGTAAGACATTCGCCCTCATCTTTGCCTTCTATTTCTATTTCGGGGGTTTGCTCATCGCACAGGGCAACCTCAGCATTTTGCAGTTGCGGCAACGAGTAGTTTGTTACTAGTTTTTTTATTATTGGTATTTGCATGGTTTATTTCCTTAAATCATCAATCATTTTTTGTAAATATTCTTCTTTACTTGTAGCTGTGCCCTCTAATAAATTACCGTTTTTAAATGAGGCTATAAATGGTAAATTATCAACACCACCTAATTTACGAGCCATTTCATTTTCTTCGGCATTTACCTCTAAAAAAAACACATCGTTATTAGCTTCATCATTAGAGTGGCGTTTAAATTTTGGGCTAAATAGTTTGCAAGACCCGCACCAATCGGCATAGTATTTTACAATTACGTTGTTGTTTGATTTTAATAGTGTTTCAAAATCATTATTTGTGCTTATGTGTACCATAATTTGCGTTTGTTTTTTTATACACTGTAAATTTAATAATTAAACTATTACGTTATTTAAATCAAGTTATTAAAAACTACTAAATTTAGGGGTGTTATTTTTTACGTTGAATTTTATTTTCATTTAAAAATTGAGTAAATTTACTTTAAATCAATTATGTCTAAAATTACAATTGCAATAGATGGCTATTCTTCGTGCGGAAAAAGTACGATAGCAAAAGCATTGGCTCAAAAATTAAATTATAATTACATTGATACTGGCGCCATGTACCGTGCGGTTACATTGTATTGTTTAAATAACGATTTTATTACTAATGGAATTGTTGACGAAACTAAGCTTTTAAATGTGTTAGAGTTTATTGAGGTTTCGTTTGTATATAATTCTCAAACAAAAACATCGGAAACGTATTTGAACGGCGAAAATATTGAAAAAAAAATAAGAACACTTGAAGTTGCAAATAATGTAAGTGCTGTAAGTGCCATTAAACAAGTTCGTGAAAAAATGGTGATTTTGCAACGAGAGATGGGCAAAGGTAAAGGCGTTATTATGGATGGTAGAGATATTGGAACACACGTTTTTAGAGATGCTGAGTTAAAAATATTTATGACTGCCGATAACGATGTACGTACACAACGTAGGCTAGATGAGTTGAGTAGCAAAGGTGAGTTTCATTCGTTTGATGATGTTAAACATAACTTAATTAAACGCGATACTGACGATACTAACCGAAAAGAAAACCCGCTACGCCAAGCTCACGATGCCATAGTTTTAGACAACACCGATATTAGTAAAGAAGAACAGTTAGAATACGTTATTAAATTAATTAATGATTTATTGTTAACTAAAGATGATTTTTCGAAAACAGAACAAACTATTAAAACAGAAAAAATAGGAAATTAAACGCCTACCATTTGTTGTTTTTCAAAATCCCATACCTTTAATTTAAAACAAGCTATTATATCTTTTGGATGTAATGTGGTTGTTTTGCAATTTTGCAGTTCTCTAAAATAATTCATTGTTTCGGGTAATCTATAAAAAGGTATACGAGAGTTTAAATGATGTACGTGGTGATAACCTATGTTTGCTGTTGCCCAACGTAATACTTTATTTAGTTTTAAGTAACTAGATGAGTCGAGTGCTGCGCCTTCATAAGTCCAATCTTCGTTACCAACAAATGTTACGCCAGGAAAATTATGTTGCGCATAAAATAAATAAGCACCAATACCACCCGATATAAAATGTGGAATTAAGCATGCTAAAAGCCAAGTGTTAAATCCAAAAAAATAAAAAATAAGTGCTTGATATGTAATATGGAAAAATAGTCCAAAAAAAGAATCTAAGTTTTTACTAAACCTGTTAATCATTGATTTAATACACATACCATACATAAAAGCAAAAATATATCCGAATGTAATTGTTAACGGATGACGTATAAATAAATAATGAAATTTTTCGGATTTAGAACATTTATCAAATTTTTGTTTTGTGTAAATAGGATATGAACCAATACTAGCGCTAAATAATTTTGAATTATGCTTGTGGTGGTAATCGTGGCTTGCCCCCCAAATGCCTTTTGGCGCTAAAACATAAAAACCAAAAATTGTAAATAAAATAGTTGCTAAAACCGATTTTTCTA
This sequence comes from Bacteroidota bacterium, assembly GCA_043718985.1. Lineage (GTDB taxonomy): Bacteria > Bacteroidota > Bacteroidia > B-17B0 > Aurantibacillaceae > UBA4416. The sequence continues at coordinate 2,424 of JAYSUQ010000318.1, forward strand.
AAATTGCTTTGTGTAAATAATCGTGATAAATAACAAACAACCGCACAATTACAAAGCCTGCACAAATACTACAACTTAATTTTAAAATCCAATGTAAATTATATATAGTGCCAAAAATTAATGCAATTAAAATTATAAATGTAGATATGGTGTAATACCAACTTTTTGCTCTAACTTCTTTAGCAAATGGTTTTGTAGCGAGTATTAATTGTTTGCCTTTTAACATTTATGGGTGCTAATTTACACAAAAAAAAACCCGTAAAGCAAATTGCTTACAGGGCTTTTTTTAAATAAAAATTTTATTTAGTAATCGCTTCGGCCATTTTAACGGCTTCGTATAAATTAACAATGCCACCAGTTTTCGAAAACTCTTTAAACTCCATCATCTCATCTTTACTGTGTGGTTTAATTACTTTTTTGTTTGAGTAATCTTTACGAGACGATTTCATTAATATTTTTTTAAGTTGTTTTGGAGTCAGAGTAGGGTAATACGATTTTAAAACCGCCGCAACACCAGCAACAACAGGCGCAGCCATACTTGTACCGCTTGCATCTTGGTATTTATTATTATCAGGAACGGTTGAGTAAATATCAACACCTGGCGCAAACACATCTACAGTATGTTCGCCATAATTACTAAAAACGGCTACAATTTCATCATCTGGTTTCCAACTTAGGGCGCCAATATCCATAAAATTGGCAGCTTCTTTTTTACTATTAATAAATTTTTTGCAAGGGTAGTGCACTATTTCATCAATATCTTCTCCATCATTACCAGCCGCATGTATTAACAAAACGCCTTTACTGTTTGCATATTTTACGGCTTCATCAACTACTTGTTTTCCTGGCGAATATTTTTTACCAAAGCTCATGTTTAAAATTACAGCGCCATTATCAACCGCATAGCGTATGGCGTTAGCAATATCTTTATCACGCTCATCTCCATCTGGCACGCATCTTACAGCCATAATGCGCACATTATCCGCTACGCCATCCATACCTAAATTATTTTTACGAGCGCCTGCAATAATACCTGCAACGTGCGTGCCGTGAAATGATGCTGGACCTTTGCAATCGGCATTGCCATAATATTTTTCAGTTATATCTTCGTAATTATCGCCAACAATAGAGCGACTGTCTGAGTTCAAATCTAATCTCGATCCATCCATCGAGGCTAATGCTTCGTTGATGTTTTCGAGCAACTCATCAACGCTTGAGCCTGCAGCAACTTGGCTAACAGCAATCATTTTACCTTGTTTTTCTTTTTGTTCTTTTGCATCAAATGCTTTTAAATCTTCTAAAGTTACTTTATCAACTCCTTTATCTTTTTTAATTTTATCTACAACAGTTGTAATTGCTTCTTTAATAAATTTATATTGATTTAAATTAGCTTCGGCTTGCAAAACTTCTTTTTCAAAATCGGCTTTTACTAGTTGGTAATATTTAAACTCTTTTTTAGACGCCTTATCAGTAAATTCTTTTTCGGTTTTATTGTCGTATTTTAGCTTTAAACGTTTGTATTCGCGAGTTAATTCTAAATTATCTTTATTAACATTTTCACCGTTTTTTCCTCCTAAAAAACTCCAGCCGTGTATATCGTCTATGTAGCCATTTTTATCATCATCAATGCCATTGCCTGCAATTTCTTTAGGGTTAGTCCACATTACATCTTTTAAATCTTCGTGGTTATAATCTACACCACTATCTAAAACGCCTACAATAATTTGAGTCGATTTTTTATCTTTTAATAATTCGGCATACGCTTTTTCGGTACTTACACCGTTTACATTATCTTTTGCAAAATCGAGATTGAACCAATTATCAGGGCGTTTGTTTTGTGCGTTAATTGATAAGGCAAAAAACAGAGAAGCTAAAATTGTTACTTTTTTCATTTGTCTTTTTTATTGTTTTTAGTTATCCTAAATAGTATCAGTTACTTTATTTTAATATTACACTACGGCTGTTATAATTTTAATTAAAATTAAGATTATAGCATAACTAAAATTTAAAATAATGATAAATGGTTAATTACTTATTTGAGATATGCCTTGTATTAAATCGTGTTTTGTTATAATATGAATTGTACCTGCTAAATCTGTCATTAACACCGCATTATTTTCTTTTGTAATTAATTTAGATACATCTTCAATTGGTGCTTGGGCGCTAACAGTAGGAAAGGGTGCTTGCATAACATCTTTTACCAATTTATTTTTAATTGAGCTATCTTCAATAAATTTATTAAATAAAAAATTATCGTTTAACGAACCTACAAATTTGCCTGCATCACTAACAGGTATTTGCGAAATGCCAAACTTATTCATTACCGATAATGCTTGTGCTATGGTATCGTTAGCATCTACAGTTACTAGTTTTTGATTTTTATGATTGGTAATTAAATCTATGGCTTTTGGTTTTTTAATTTCTAAAAATCCTCGGTCGCGCATCCAATCATCATTAAACATTTTGCCTAAATAACGCGTGCCGTGGTCATGAAAAATAACTACAACAACATCGCCAGGTTTAAACATATTTTTCATTTGCAATAAACCCGCCATAGCCGAACCCGCACTGTTTCCCGAAAATATGCCTTCTTCTTTTGGTATACGACGAGTCATTATTGCAGCATCTCTATCGGTTACTTTTTCAAAATGATCAATAATACTAAAATCTACATTTTGCGGTAAAAAGTCTTCGCCAATACCTTCGGTTATGTAACTGTAAATTTCATCTTTATCAAAAATACCTGTTTCTTTATATTTTTTAAATACCGACCCATAAGTGTCAATACCTAAAATTTTAATATTTGGATTTTTTTCTTTTAAAAAACGACCGGTTCCACAAATTGTACCTCCGGTGCCAACGCCTACTACTAAGTGTGTAATTTTACCATCTGTTTGATCCCAAATTTCGGGACCAGTTTGTTCGTAATGTGCTTGCGAGTTACTTAAATTGTCGTATTGATTGGGTTTCCAGGCATTTGGTATTTCGTTTACTAAACGTGATGATACTGAGTAGTACGAACGAGGATCTTCTGGATCAACATCGGTTGGGCATACTACCACCTCGGCACCAAAGGCGCGCAAGGCATCAACCTTTTCTTTACTTTGTTTATCAGTTGTTGTAAAAATACATTTGTATCCTTTTATAATGGCAGCTATTGCCAAACCCATACCTGTGTTACCGCTTGTGCCTTCTATAATTGTAGCGCCTGGCTTTAAGCGACCATCTTTTTCGGCATCTTCAATCATTTTTAGTGCCATTCTATCTTTAATAGAGTTGCCAGGGTTTGTGGTTTCTATTTTTGCAAGTACCATACAAGGCAAGTCTTTTGTAATGCTATTTATTTTAACCATTGGTGTGTTTCCAATAGTTTCTAAAATGTTGTTGCTAATTTTCATTGATGTTGAATTTATAGTTTTTAATAATGGTAAAAATAAAAAAAAGCATTAAACTAATTAATGCTTTTTTTAAATGTTGGTAAGTATTTTATATAAAATTTATGGATTTACTATTAATAATTTTTGATTGGGTATAACTAAATTATCTGCAGTAAAAATTACATTGTACGAACCATCTTTAGCATCTAAAGGATAATTAAAAGTGTTAACTCCTTGTTGTAAATCTAGTTTTAAATCAAAAATTATTTTGCCTAAGTTATCAGTAAGTTTAATGTATCCGTTACTTGTTGGTTTGTTTACATTTAAAATAATATTTAATTCGGTTGTTGCAGGGTTTGGAAATAAAATCATTTCATCTTTTGCCTTGTTTTCGCAATTAATATCTATTGGTTTAAACGATTCGCTCTTACCATCAATATCTACTTGTGTTAATTTGTAATAATAAATCCCTTCGCTTGTTTTATAATCTATGTGTACATAGTTTTTAAGTTCGTGAGTTGTTCCTCCACCTTTAATTTCGGTAACTATTTGCCAGTTAAATCCGTCACTACTTTTTTCTAAAATAAAATGATCATTATCTTTTTCGCTTGCTGTACTCCAATTTAATTTAACTCCGTTAGTTTCGCACTTTGCAGTAAAGTCAATTAATTCTATAGGTAAAACTGTTATAATTAAACCAGCTCCGCATGGTAATGTAGGCGAGCCAACTAATGTACCAGTTTTAATACTACCTGTACCACAAACAATTGAGCCACCTGTGTTTGGCATTGTTGTAACGCCAGTAACTATTAAAGCACCATTAATTGTGCCATCGCCACTACCACTAAAGGTTAAGTTACCTTGTACGTGCAATGTAGAGCCAGCTGCTATTGATAAACTACCAGTACCTGTAATAGTAGCTGGGCCCGTTAACGAAAACGTACCTCCAGCTGCTAAATCAAAGGTAGCGTTACTACCAATATCTAAAGGGTTACAAGTAGCGGTTATTAATTTATTAATATGAACAAAAGTATTAGCTGGTAAATTGCAGGGTGGAGCGCAACTACATGGTGCACCAGCATAACCTGTTAATGACCATACTGTGGTTGTGTTATTATAAGTGCCTGCGGCAATAGTATAATAATGCGTACCTGGAGGCGATGTAACTTTGCTGTTTTCTTGAGCATA
>JAYSUQ010000319.1:0-6933 GCA_043718985.1 Bacteroidota bacterium
TTTAATGTTTTGCATATGAACCCAGGCGCATGTGGTGTACAAGGTTTTCATCAAGTTAAAACAGCTTTACGATTTACAATTAATGATACCGAAATAAAAGATTTAGCAGTTATTGAATTTGGCAATAGAGCCTGATTTTTTTTATGAATGAAAAACCCGTGATGAAACGATAATACCATTTTCAATAACTAAAACTTCACCAACATACAAATCATCTTCGCCATCAACATGCCTTACGTACTCCATAAAAATTTGATCAACATCGGCTGTTAATTTTTTAAGTTCGTATTGCAAGGTTGGTAACCTCATAAACGAATCTGCCCACCAATTACGCAAAGCATCTTTACCACTAATTAAACCATTAGTGTTTGGGTTCCGAATTTTTAATTTAGGGCTAAAATGTTTTGCATCGTTGGCATATAGCACTAAAAGTTTTTCTAAATCGTGTGCATTAAATGCCTCAAACCACTTAATTGCTATTTGTTTGTTCGATATCAATTGCTTAAAATTTAATTGCTAAACCACCTTGTAATACTGATAATTTATCTATTCCAATTTCGCCATAAATGCCAACATTATCGGTAAAATAATAACGTAACCCTGCCGTTAATGCAATGTATAAAGGGAAAACACCTACGCTACCAGCATTAATTTTTCCGTTACCAACTCCGTTAGGGTTATTTGTAGTAAATTTATAGTTAAGTGAGTTTGATGTGAAACCGCCAGCTATGCCCGCATAAGGGTCTAACTTATCGCTTGTACCAAAATGAAAATTTAAGCGCGCACCTATAGATAAACTATTAAACGATATGGTATTAATATCGGTATAATTAGCATTAGTATAATTACCTGTACTGTTATTGTATGTATTATCTAAATAATTATCAGTTTCAATAACTTTAATATTCCAAAAACCTACAGCTGCACCAAGTCCAACAATTGGAGTTAAGGCGTAATCGTATTTTGCAAAAAATGGTCCAGAGCCTTTAACAGCAATAGATGAACTACTTGTTCCGTTATTATTAGTTGAGTTTAAATTACTACTATTTACACTTGCTTTTAAAATCGATTTCCATAAATTAGGCAGTCCATACCCAATTGTTACAGCACTTTTACCTTCTTGCCAAGCAAGGTTATCGCTTTTATTTTGAGCATTTAACGCTATTGATGTAAATATTAATGTAGCAATAACAACTTGTAATTTCATATTTTTTTATTTTAATCAAATATAAAAAAATATTAGTACTAATAGTAAATAGCGCTATTTTTACACCGTAATTATGGGTTATAAAAGTTTACAACACTGTTTAACTGATTTAGAAAAACACAATCATTTAATAAACATAACTGAAGCTGTTAGTACAGATTTAGAAATGGCTGCAATACATTTACGGGTTTATGAAATGGGTGGGCCTGCCCTACTCTATCAAAATGTAAGTGGTTGCGATTTTAAATGTGCATCAAATATATTTGGAACATTAGCCCGCAGTAAATTTATGTTTAGGGATGCGCTGGATGATATGCAACGGTTAATTGAAATTAAAAACAACCCAATGCTTGCATTAAAAAAACCTTTTAAATATTTAAGCTCATCGGTTGCTGCTTTTTCATCTTTACCTAAAAAAAATCCCATTTCAAAACCAGTATTATTTAAAGAAACCACTATTGATAAGTTACCTCAAATTAAACATTGGTTAAATGATGGTGGAGCTTTTGTTACCTTGCCACAAGTATATAGCGAAGATATTGATAAGCCAGGCATTATGAATTCTAACCTAGGCATGTATCGCATACAACTTAGTGGAAATGAATATGTAACAAATAAAGAAATTGGATTGCATTACCAACTACACCGTGGCATTGGCGTGCATCAAAGCAAGGCTACAAAAAAAAATCAACCATTAAAAATTTCAATATTTGTAGGTGGGCCACCAAGCCATAGTTTAGCCGCCGTTATGCCTTTGCCCGAAGGCTTAAGCGAAATGACATTTGCAGGAGCCTTAAATAAAAAGCGCTTTGGTTACACGTACGTTGATGGATTTTGCGTGAGTATTGATGCCGATTTTGTGATTACTGGTGAGGTTTATCCCAACGAAAACAAACCCGAAGGCCCTTTTGGCGATCATTTAGGTTACTACAGTTTAACGCATCCTTTTCCGGTAATGCGAGTGCATAAAGTTTATCATAAAAAAGATGCAATTTGGCCATTTACCGTTGTTGGTAGGCCGCCTCAAGAAGATACAAGCTTTGGGCAACTCATACACGAAATAACTGGTAACGCCATACCGCTAGAAATACCAGGCGTTAAAGAAGTGCACGCAGTTGATGCTGCAGGTGTGCATCCTTTATTACTAGCTATAGGAAGCGAACGCTACACACCATATAACCAAACCAAACAGCCAGCCGAACTGTTAACAATAGCTAACCATATTTTAGGAAAAGGGCAACTAAGTTTAGCAAAGTATTTATTTATTACGGCAGATGATACCAATAAATTAAGCACTCACAACGAATCGTTATTTTATCAATATATTTTAGAACGCATAAATTTACAACGCGATATTCATTTTTATACCAACACAAGTATTGATACGCTAGATTACAGTGGCACTAGTTTAAACAGTGGCAGTAAAGTTGTGTTTGCTGCTTATGGTAATAAGATTAGAAACTTAAAAAATGAATTAACAAACGAAATAAAAGAAATAAAAACTTTTAAAAACCCAAGCGTTGCTTTGCCAGGTGTTTTAGTTTTACAAGCAACTAAATTTATTAATTATGAGAATTCAAAAATAGAATTTGAAAATTTTAATGAAGAAGTAAATCAAAATAAAATAAACCTAACTGGTTTTCCATTAATAGTTGTTGTTGATGATGCAACGTTTACTACTGCCACTTTAAAAAATTGGTTATGGGTAACTTTTACACGTAGCAACCCAAGCCACGATATTTATGGTATTAACACTAAAACAGTATTTAAACACTGGGGGTGCGATAATGTAATTATTGATGCCCGCATAAAACCACACCACGCGCCAGTGCTCGAAAAAGTGCCTGAGATAGAAAAACGAGTTGATAAATTATTTGATAAGGGAGGTAGTTTATATGACATTGATAAATTTATTATAAAATAATTTTTTAATTTATTATTCAACATCAAATTAAACTATTTAAAAAAAATGAAAGAATACGTAATATTAGTAGATGAAAATGATTGCGAACAAGGCGTCATGGAAAAACAACAAGCACACATTGAAGGTAAATTACACCGCGCATTTTCAATTTTTATTTTTAACGATAAAAACGAATTATTACTTCAACAAAGGGCAATAAGTAAATACCACAGTGCTGGCCTATGGACTAACACTTGCTGCTCGCACCCGCGCCCAAACGAAACCATTAAAGACGCTGCAAACAGACGACTAGTTGAAGAAATGGGGATGAGTTGTGAATTAACTATTAAAACTTCATTTTTATATAAATCGGAATTTGAAAATGGATTAACCGAGCACGAGTTTGATTATGTGTTAATAGGGCATTCATCAAATAATCCTACAATTAATTTAGATGAAGTTGAAAGTTACAAATGGCAAAATTTAAATGATTTAAAATCAGATATAAAAAATAAACCAGCACAGTTTACCACTTGGTTTAAAATTGCTATCGAAAAACTGTTTTAAAACTCGCTGTAATTTTAAAATATTTTATAATTAACTGATAATCAGTAAATTAATTATTTTTAATTTACAGATAAATCCTTATTTTTGCACCCTTAAAATTAATAAAAAAATATGAACGATTTAGTAATTTATTTAATACCCTTATTAGGTGTATTTGGTTTGGTTGTAATGGCAGTAAAATCGGCTTGGGTAACTAAGCAAGATGCTGGTGATAAAAACATGCAAGAGTTGGCTGGTTATATAGCTGATGGCGCAATGGCTTTTTTAAAAGCAGAGTGGAAAGTGCTAAGTATTTTTGTTGCATTTGCATCAATTTTATTAGCTTATTCAGGTACAATACACGAAGTTAATGGTAAAGCAATACACTCAAGTTGGGTTATATCTATAGCATTTATAATTGGTGCAGTATTTTCTGCAACAGCTGGCTACATTGGTATGAAAGTGGCAACCAAAGCAAACGTTCGCACAACGCAAGCTGCGCGCACTAGTTTAAAACAAGCACTTAAAGTATCCTTTACTGGTGGTACAGTAATGGGTTTAGGCGTTGCAGGTTTAGCAGTTTTAGGTTTAGGTGGTTTATTTATTGCATTTTTAGCAATGTTTGCACATTTAGGGGTAAATCAAGTTAGTACAGCTATCGAAGTATTAACAGGTTTTTCTTTAGGGGCCGAGTCTATTGCTTTATTTGCACGTGTTGGTGGTGGTATTTATACAAAGGCTGCCGATGTTGGGGCCGATTTAGTTGGTAAGGTAGAAGCAGGTATTCCTGAAGATGATGTTCGTAACCCTGCTACAATTGCAGATAACGTTGGTGATAACGTTGGTGATGTAGCTGGTATGGGTGCCGATTTATTTGGTTCTTATGTAGCAACAATTTTAGCAACAATGGTATTAGGCCAAGAAATTAAAGTTACTGATGCCTTTGGCGGTATGTCGCCAATATTATTACCAATGGTAATTTGTGGTTTAGGTATATTGTTTTCGATAGTAGGTACTTGGTTTGTAACAATTAAAGATGATAAATCAAATGTACAAATGGCTTTAAATATGGGTAACTGGGCATCAATGGCAATTACCGTTGTTGCATCATACTTTATAGTTATGTATATGTTACCCGATGGTGTTTTAAGTTTACGTGGTGTTGAGTTTACTAAAATGGGCGTATTTGGCGCTATTTTAGTAGGTACCGTTGTAGGTGCAGTTATGAGCATTGTTACCGAGTATTACACAGCAATGGGTAAACCTCCTGTAATGTCTATCATTCAACAATCATCTACTGGTCATGCTACAAATATAATTGGTGGTTTAGCAGTTGGTATGAAATCAACCGTTATACCTATTTTAACATTAGCAGCAGGTATTATGGGTTCGTATTACTGTGCAGGTTTATATGGCGTAGCAATTGCTGCCGCAGGTATGATGGCAACTACTGCTATGCAATTAGCAATTGATGCATTTGGACCAATTGCTGATAACGCAGGTGGTATTGCAGAGATGAGTCAATTACCTCCTGAAGTTCGTGAGCGTACAGATAACTTAGATGCAGTTGGTAATACTACAGCAGCTACAGGAAAAGGATTTGCAATTGCGTCAGCAGCATTAACATCTTTAGCGTTATTTGCAGCCTTTGTTGGTATTGCAGGTATTAATGCAATTGATATATACAAAGCCCCAGTATTAGCAGGTTTATTTGTTGGTGGTATGATACCATTTATTTTCTCAGCATTATGTATACAGGCGGTTGGTAAAGCAGCAATGGATATGGTACAAGAAGTTCGTCGTCAGTTTCGCGAAATTCCAGGAATAATGGAATATAAAGCAAAACCAGAATACGATAAATGTGTGGCTATTTCCACAAAAGCGTCAATTCGCGAAATGATGATGCCAGGTGCTATTGCTTTAATTACTCCTTTAATTGTTGGTTTTGTATTTGGTCCAGAAGTATTAGGTGGTTTATTAGCAGGTGTAACTGTATCAGGTGTGTTAATGGGTATTTTTCAAAGTAACGCAGGTGGCGCTTGGGATAACGCAAAAAAATCGTTCGAAAAAGGCGTGTTAATTAATGGCGAAATGTTTTATAAAAAATCAGAACCACATAAAGCATCAGTTACTGGTGATACAGTTGGAGATCCTTTTAAAGATACATCTGGGCCATCAATGAATATTTTAATTAAATTAATGTCAATTGTTTCATTAGTAATTGCACCTTACATTGCTGTTAATGCTGATGAAGCTGGATGTTGCAATAAAATGATTACAGAAGAAGTTATTAAATGCAACATTAACGGACAAGAATATACTTGCACAAGCAAAGCTCAATGCGATAGTATTATGGCGGCAAACGTAAAAGATGTTGCAGAAGTAAAAGGTATGTTTAGTGTTGATGGCGCTCACTCATCGGTTGCTTTTAGCATAAAACATATTATTAGCGATACACGCGGTACTATTAATGTAGATAGCGGTATGATTAATTTAGAAGCAACAACAGGCGCTAAAATATTTATAAGTTTAGATATGAACTCATTAAATACTCAAAACAAAATGCGCGACGATCATTTAAAAAACGCAGACTTTTTTGATGTAGCAAAAAATAACAAAGCAACGTTTGAAGCGACCGAAATTACTAAAAATGAACTGGGTACGTTTGCATACTCGGCAAAAGGAAAATTAACCCTAAAAGGTATAACTAAAGATGTGGTATTAAACTTTAATTATGTTGGTTTAACAGCAGGCGTTAGTTACGACGCATTAGGTAAAGAAAGCCCTGCAAACGTAATAGGCTTTAATGGCGAAACAATAATTAAACGTACCGATTTTGGTGTTGGCCAAAGTGGTGGTGGTTTAGGAGATGATGCCCGAATTGAAATTACATTAGAGGCTACACAGCCAAAATAATTATTTTTTAAAAATTTAAAAACATTAAAACCTCATAGCAATATGAGGTTTTTTTTATTGCATTTAATTTGTGTAAGAAATACTTGCGCCACCCCTCTATTAGAGGAAGCCAAACTCACTACCTAAACACCGTTAAATAAGCATTGTGCATAATGCCATTGGGTTGTTTAATTACATAATAATAAACACCTGCGCTTACATCCGTTAACGGAAAATTATTTTGATAATTGGTTGTGTTTAATAGCTCATTACCCCAACGGTTATATATAGCTAAATCAATATAATAAGTCATATTTTAGAATTAAAAAAAAGTTCACTAGGCGTGCATCTTTCTTTTTTTCTTATTGCTTTTGCTTGAGCC
>JAYSUQ010000320.1:0-2509 GCA_043718985.1 Bacteroidota bacterium
TTATGCCGAACAAACAAGATGCGACCTGTAAACAAAGGGATACAAAGAACCTATCGCTTAAAATTTAAAACTTTCGGACGGCTGTGATTTAACACTTGAAAAAAATTAAGTTCGTAAAACTTTATAATTGTGATTAAACTATACTATTTGAAATAAGTTTAATAATTGTATCTTTGCAATCTAAAAAAAATATTATGGCAGGAAGCATTACATTTACAATGATTAAACCCGATGGCGTAGAAGCTAATAACATAGGGCCAATTTTAGCAAAAATAAACCAATCTGGTTTTAAAATAGTTGCGATGAAATACATGAAATTAAGCGCTGAAACTGCAGGTAAATTTTATGAAGTTCATAAAGAACGCCCTTTTTATGGCGAATTAGTTAGCTACATGAGTGGCGGACCAATTGTAGCAGCCATTTTACAAAAAGATAATGCAGTATCTGAATACCGTACTTTAATTGGTGCAACCGATCCAACTAAAGCCGACGAAGGAACTATTCGTAAATTATTTGCTAAATCAATTGCTGCAAATGCAGTACACGGAAGTGATAGCGATGAAAATGCTAACTTAGAAGCTAATTTCTTTTTTTCGCAAACAGAACGTTTTTAATTAATTTAACACTGAAACTGCTACTCATTTCTTGTAGCAGTTTTTATTTAATAAATTTACTATTTAACATAATGTAAATTATAGTGAAACGTTTTAAACAAAAAAAATGCCGTAGGGCTACAAACGTTGGTAACGCTGTATTGTTTAAAGCAATAAAATATTTAGGATTGTTCATAGTTTTAATTATTAAGTTTATTTTAGCATTATAAAGATACATTTAATTGTGTATTTTTACATTGTTCATTACATGTTATTTATTAACATTTGATAATTTGATTAGTTATTTTAGCGAAAATCAATCAAATAAAGGCTTGCAGTAATGCGAGCCTTTTTAATTTTACCGCTTATTAACATTATTTTATTCAAATTTTGACGCTGTAACCCTTTGTTTTGGTTTGTAAAACGCCTTATTTAACCTATACATATCGGTTTGTTTTATTAAAATACGGCTTTAAATAGCCTAAAATGATTAAAAAATAGTGCTTTTTATTACAAAATGGCAACAAAAAAACCGTAAAACAAGTTTTAAACTGTTTTACGGTGCTTAATTATTGTATTTGTTATTAAATAGCATTGTATTTGTTTTTTATAAAGTCAAAAAATGCCGTTCGTTAATCAAAACGAACGGCTAAGTAGTTTTTTGCGTTCCTACAACGCTAAAACTAACCTACATTTTATTATTTAATTTGTTTTGTTGTTTAATACGGTGTTTTTCTCGCCACTCCATTATTAACTCTTTAATAAACGGCACAATTAACCCCGTAATAATTGGTATGATTACTTGAGATACCAAAGGGTCGTTAAATTCGCCCTGATTAACATAATTAATCACACTAGTATCTTGTGCCATGGCGGTTGCGGTTGTCATGGTTGCTGTGCAAGCCAAAAAACCGTCTATAACTTTTGTACTAACCGAACTCATTAAACTAATTTCTTTAATTGGTTATCATATTCTTTTTGTTGCTCAGCTGATAACGGTATAATAACAAGCGTTTCGTTTGGTTGATTATCCCACGTTGCTAAAACGGCTTTTAATGGTGTACCCTCGCACATATCTAAAACATATTGCGGAACTTCTGGAAAATAGTTTGTAACTTTCATTGTATTTATTTTTATGGTTAATGTTATTTTTTTGATGCAATAATTAACGCGGTTAAAATTGCGCTACCTCCTAATATTAAACCAACTGTTTTAACGGCATCAAGCGTTCCGCTTTCAACTTCAACTTTTGTTTTTACTTCGGGTGCTTTAATTGTTTTGATTAGTTCGTTACCTTTTGTTTTAATGTTGTTTTTTATAATATCCCATAACGGGGCGCTTAAGCCCGTGTTATAATATGCTTGTTGTTTTTTGTACATGGTTTTATTTGTTAAATAAATAAACTAAAACTGTAAATAAACCTAAGCCTGCTATTAACGGTAAAACTGTTGGAGTACTTTTATTAGGTTTTAACATGCTTTGCGCTTTATCTAATTCTTTTAAATTGTAATTAGTAATAATTGCAATTAATTTATCGGCATATCCTCCGCCCTTACCGTCGTTGCCCTCTGCGTACCCACTTTTTTGTAATGCTAAGGCTTGCAACTCGGGCGTTTTTGCCGTAAAAACTCCGCCGTTTGTATAACGTTTATTTTCAATTAAAAAATTATTATGGTCTTTTATACTATCAGTAGCATTTTGGTAAACTCTAAAGTAATTTACGGGTTGTCCATCTTTAGGCGTGTTAAATGCCATCTTAATACCCGTATAACCTTTTTGCGCCTTTATTCCAAAATAATTATTGGCATTAATTACTGTTATTCCTTTTCCCTCGTTTCCTTTACTGTCGCTACTTTCTAGTATCATTTGAGCCATTTTAACGCTCGGAAAAATTGAGGTGCCGGCACAGGCTTGTA
>JAYSUQ010000033.1:0-2279 GCA_043718985.1 Bacteroidota bacterium
CCAACGATGATCCCATTGCATCACCATCGGGGCTATAATGAGTAACAATTACAATATTTGTTGATTTATTAATAAGTGATTTAAATTTCGAAAAAGAATCTTTTTGCATAACTAATGTTTATTAAGTGAAATGATATTTTAAATAATTTTTATTGAAAAATATTTCCTACTATTTAATCAAAAAATAACCAGTTTAATCCAAATTTTAAAGCCCTATCATTTTGATAATAGTTTGGTACTAGCTGATAATTATTTCCTGTTAAACTTTGATTAATATGATCTATTTTAATAAAAAAACGTACTGGTTTAATGCGAGCGGTTATAAAAAAATCAACAAAAGGATAATTGCCTGTTTTGTTTGTTGTTTGAATATTAAATTGATTTGTTGCCTGATTGTATTCGTTGCCATAAAAACTACTATAATATTGCACATTAAAGCCAACCTGTAATTGCAGTGCATTTTTAAATAAATTACCTTGATAAAACATAGCCGAGTTTAATACATGATTTGGCAAAGCAATAATAGCATTATAACTACTCGTTTGATATATGTAACCTAAATTTAACCCCAAATGCTTAATAAATAAAAAATCTTTTTTAATAAACGTTTTAATAGTTTGTATGCTAATGCTAGTTTGCTGGGCTTGTGCTTGCTCATCAAAATATAAATAATTGGTAGTGTTTTGCATTAATGTTCCAATACTTAATTTATTATTACTTGTATTAAAGCTAAACAAGGCTTGTATTTTTTGTAACGGTTTAAATGTATTATTCCAGCTATAATGATTTGTATTCCAGGTATTATATATAAAATCGGGATGTGTATTTTGTAAACTTAAGTTTAATTTAAATTGTAAATCTGATTTAAAAATTGATTGATTGTATTGATTATTTAATTCTATTAAATAATCGGTTTTATTTGCACCACTAATTATATAATTAGTTTTTAATAAACTTGTTAAGTTTTTTTTGTTATAATTTATTACGGCGTTTACACTATTACTTATAAAAGCCGAATCGAAATTTTGATGTACTTGATTGTATTGTGTTGCTAAACCAACTTGAAAACTTGTGTTAAATTGAGCTATTTTTATTTTATAGTTTAACGCGTTTGCAATAGAGCGCCAATGTACCGAGTCTTTAGTTGTAGCACTATCAATATAAAAAACGTTGTAGTTTTTTTCGGTATATGAATTTGGATCGGTATATTTTGTAAAGTTACCTGAGTAATTTAATTGATAGTTAATAAAGTGAGATGTGTTAACCGAGTCAGTTTTATTTAATTTAAACCAAGGGTTAATTTCAAAAGAGGTTGTTCTTAATTCGCGTTTTGCATTTTTAAAATTAACACCTATCAGTAATTTATTAATTGAGGTGTTATTTAAAATTAAGCTATCGTTTTTTACGCCGCCGTTTTCTGAATGCTTTAATTTATTGAAACAAAAATTAGCATAATAGCCAAACCTATTGTTTTTTGTTGTATAATTTGATGATACATAAAAATTATTCACAAAACTTTGTTGCCTGTTATAAAATCCCAAACCACTATAACGGTTAAATGCTAAGGTTAAATTAAGTTTGTTTTTAAATGTATTGGTAAATAATAATTTAAATTGCTGTTCTTGCTTACTACCTGCAATGCCTGTTAAACTAGCAAATGGTCCTTTTGTTTGATAATAATTAATGCTTTTTTGAGTAAATAAATCATTTTGATATGGTAACTGGTATAAATTAAAACCAATTGGATTAATGGTTTCTGATAATTCTAAATTACGATTTGCTAAACCATAATTACCATTTGAGTTTCGGGTAAAATAATTTTGAAAATGGTTAATGGTCGAATCTATTTTATGATACAAAAAACCGCCTAAATTGTTTTTTTGGTTATGCGATAATAGTTTTACATAGCTACTATCGGTAACGTATTTTACTTGCGCTGTTAGTTTAAAGTTTAGGCAAGCTAAAAAAAGAAGTAAACTTATTTTAAATTTTTCAAAAAACATTTATCAATTAAAAACTACTAACTAATATTTATCAAAAAAATGTTCTTCAACATCAAATGTCGATTTTACACCTACCATTTTAAAATCATTTTCGAGCCATTTGTTAGCAGTTTGTCGACCCCGCTCTTTTAACGATAATAAAAATTCCCACGAGGTATTCATTTTACTACTGTAACTTAATTGGCTTAACGCATCATAACCAGAAATTGTGTGAACAAAAATTTCGCGATTCATTTTATCATCAACTTTTAAAATACCATTACGTAATAATTCGTT
>JAYSUQ010000034.1:0-6199 GCA_043718985.1 Bacteroidota bacterium
TCAACTATTTTTATTGATTTGCCTTTGCCTGATGGTAAAATACAAAAATTTAGAGTAACCGAGTCGCCTGTAATGGATGATGAATTACAAGCTAGCCATCCAAACATAAAAACTTACAATGTAAAAGGGGTAGATGATGTTTATGCATCGGGTAAATTAGATGTTACTGAATATGGTTTCCATGCAATGGTAATATCTCCTAACGGCGATTTTTTTATTGATCCTTTTTGTAAATTAAATACTAAAGATTACATAACATATTACACACGTAATTTTGAAAAGCCATCAGAATTTAGAATGCCTGAAATTGGTATTGAAGAAGCAATTAATAGCTCTCAAAAAATAGCTTCACCTTCGGCAATAATTTGCGCTGGTACAAATTTAAGAACCTACCGAATTGCTATTGGTTGCACAGGCGAATATGCCCGTGCCGCTTGTGCATCTGGCACAAACACACCTACAAATGCGCAAATTTTAGCAAAAGTTGTTACAAGTATTAATCGTGTAGATGGGGTTTATGAAAGAGAAGTATCGGTTAAACTAGTATTAGTAGCAAGTACAACATTAACCCTATTTGGCGACCCTGCAACTGACCCTTACACCGGTAACAATAACTCTTCTACGTTAATCAACGAAAGTCAAACAATAATTAATGGCGCTATTGGCTCGGCTAATTACGATATTGGACACAGCTTTAGCACTGGCGGCGGCGGCTTGGCAGGCTTAGGTGTTGTTTGTAATACATCGCAAAAAGCACGCGGTATTACTGGTAGTGCCAGCCCCGTTGGCGATCCGTATGATATTGATTACGTAGCACACGAGGTTGGGCATCAGTTTTCGGGTAACCACACATTTAATGGCAGTTTAGGCAGTTGTGGTGGCAATCGTAATGCCAGTACTGCTGTAGAACCTGGTAGCGGCGTAACTATTATGGCTTATGCAGGCATTTGCAGTACTGATAACATTGCCAGTAATAGTATTCCGTATTTTCATGCGGTTAGCTACGATGAAATTATGGCTTTTACAAATGGTACAAGTTGCAAAGTAACAACTACTACTGGTAATAATCCGCCAGTAGCATCGGCAGGTGTTGCCTATACAATACCCGCAAATACACCATTTTTTTTAACAGGGTCGGCTACCGATGCTGATGGCGACGCATTAATTTACCAATGGGAAGAGTTTGATTTAGGCGCTACTGCTGGCAGTCCTTTAGCTGGTACTAAACCATTTTTTATATCAAATACACCAACTATTTCTCCTACACGTTATTTTCCAAAATTAAGTGTTCAACAATCTGGTTTATACCAAACAATTGGTGGCGAATATTTACCCTTAACGGCGCAAACATTAAAATTTAGATTTACTGCCCGCGATAATAAAATGGGCGGTGGCGGCGTTTGCTCATCAACAATGGCACTAACGGTAAGTACAGTGGCTACTTCATTTTCGGTAACCTCACAAAACGTAACAGGTATATCTTATGTAGGTGGCACATCGCAACAAATTACTTGGGCCGTAAACAATACTACGGCAACACCTTTTAATTGCTCGCAGGTAAACATATACATTAGTGTTGATAATGGCATTAATTGGATATTGAATACAGCTAACACGCCTAACGATGGGGATGAAATGATTACACTGCCAACTTATAGCGTTAACAAACCCATATCGAGAGTTAAGGTTGAAAGTGTTGGCAACATATTTTTTGATGTAAACAATAAATTTTTTAATATAACTGCTGTTACAACAGGTGTAAATCAAAATTCAATTTCTAATTATACTATTAAGTTATATCCTAACCCTTTTAACAATTTGGTTAAAATTGATATTAATGCGGCATTAATAAACACAAACGAAAAAGTGTTTTTAAATGTATATAATATTTTAGGCGAAAAATTAAAAACAGAAACTATTACACTTACCGAAAATTACACTAAAACATTCGATTTTTCGGATTTTGCAAACGGTACATATTTAATTGAAGTAACTAACGGCACTAAAAAAACAATATCGCGCTTAGTTAAATTATAATAAAATTTTATTTCGATATTTTATTTTATTTTAAAATTTTGTATATTTGATTAAGTAATAACATTAAAAAAAAACAATAATGAGCACAGGAACAGTAAAATTTTTTAACGAAACTAAAGGATTTGGTTTTATTAAAGAGAATGAATCAGGAAAAGAATTCTTTGTACATGTAACAGGTTTAATTGACAAAGTAAACGAAAACGACGAAGTTGTTTTTGAAATTCAAGAAGGAAAAAAAGGATTAGCCGCAGTTAATGTAAAACTAGCCTAATATTATAACCCTATTAAAATTTTAAACCATTAGTAATACTGATGGTTTTTTTTATTCGGTTTTTTTAAAGCCATTAAGCACTTTTTTATTAAATTCGCTTTGTAATTTAATTTTTGAAAATAGCCAAACATACATTCTTGTTTTTTACGTTACTTTTATTTAGTAGCTGTAAAGTAAAATACTCGTTAAGTGGTGCTACTATTCCACCAGAAGCCAAAACTGTTTCGGTTGCTTTTTTTGTAAATAACACAACATTAGGCGCCCCATCAATTAGTCAAAAATTTACCGAAAAATTACGAGATGTGGTTTCGTCGCAAACCAATTTATCGTTAAATAAACAAAACGGCGATTTGCAATTTGAAGGCAGTATAATTGATTATAACGTTGCACCCGTTTCGATACAAAGTACCGACCAAGCTGCCTTAAACCGATTAACAGTAACTGTACAAGTTAAGTATAGTAATAAATTTGAAGTGGCTAAAAATTTTGAACAAAATTTTACCCGTTTTGCCGATTATAAATCGAGTGAGGCTTTATCATCAAAAGAAAACGATTTATTAGTAGAAATTAATAGACAACTAACCGAAGATATTTTTAACCGAGCTTTTAACAATTGGTAATGTTGCAACAACAATTTACACATACTTTAAAAAACCCACAATTAATGGATGATGAGTTTACAAAAAACTTATATTCAATAATAAACGAATACCCTTTTTTTGGCACAGCACAGTTGTTGCTAACAAAGGCATTGCACCAACAAAACTCACTACTTTATTCAAAACAATTAAAAAAAGCGGCTATTGTTGTAAATAGTTGTAGTGTGTTATACGAGCTTATACATAAACCAAACATTAAAACAAATGAAGTTGCGTTTGATGAAAAAACATCAGAAATTAAACCTGCAATAGTACAACAAACAGTAATTGTTGAATCTGAAATTAAACCCGAAGTTAATAAAAACCCAATAACCATATCAAACCCCGATATTAAGGTAATTTATATTAACACCGTTTTAAATGAACCTAAAAATACTTTAACAAACAATACAACTGTAGTAAAAGATGAATTGGTAGTTTTACCTGAAACACTTAAAGATACAGAACTTGATTTAATAAAAAATATTGAAAACGAATCGGATAAAATTGACGATGATACCCTTGCATCTCAAAAAACAAAACATAGTTTAGAGTTAGAAATATCAAAGGGAATTATTAATTCGTATGTTGAAACCGATATTTTAAAAACAAATAAACTCGAAAAAGAAATTGAAAAACAGCCCGTTTCTTTTACCGATTGGCTTACTAAAGTTAAAAAAGAAGCGCATACAATACAAAAACCCGAAATAAAAAAAACAATAACCGAGTTAAAAAAAGAAGAGACGGTAAGTTTAATTGATAAACCATTTATTAAAACATCTCAAACCGAACAAAAACGACAAATAATTGATAAATTAATTGAACTAGACCCAGGTAGAATAAAATTTGCAAACACCAAATTTTATAACTCAAGTGTTGATGCAAAGCAGGGTTTGCTTGAAAATGAACACCTTGTTACTGAAACATTAGCTAAAATTTATGCATTGCAAGGCAATATTTCTAAAGCAATTCGCGCATATGAAATATTAAGTTTGAAATTTCCACAAAAAAGTGTTTACTTTACAACCTTAATAGAAAAACTCAAAACAAACAAATAACTTTATGCAAACATTATTAACTATTCTAATCATCATTGTAAGTGTATTATTAATTTTAGTAGTACTAATTCAAAACTCAAAAGGTGGCGGTATCTCTAGTAACTTTTCATCGGCTAACCAAATTATGGGTGCTCGTCGAGGAACCGATTTTATTGAAAAAGCAACTTGGACATTAGCGATTTTATTATTAGTATTTAGTTTATTATCTACACCAAATAAAACAGGCGCAGTTGATAATACAGATACAGAAGGATCGGTAACAAAGCAAAAAGCAGCAGGCGCAATAGTACCAGCAGCAGCACAACCAGCAGCATTGCCAGCGCAACCAACTACAACACCTTAATTATTATTAAATTTATTAAAGCCCTTTAAATTAATTTTTAAAGGGCTTTTTTTATGTTGAATGATTGTATTTACTTACTTTAGCAGTGTGAATTTAGGAATTAAAGAAAACATAACGATTGCCTTAGATGCAATAAAAGGCAACAAACTGCGTACGTTTTTAACCATGTTAATTATATTTTTTGGTATTACTGCGCTTGTTGGCATATCATCGGCAATTGATGCTATGAAGGGCTCTATTAATACTAACTTTACAAGTATGGGTGCAAACTCATTTACAATTAGAAATAAAGATATAACCGTAAAAATTGGCAGTAAAGGCAGAAGAGCAAAAAAATACGAATCAATAAAATTTAAAGATGCATTACGATTTAAAAACGAATTTGCCTTTCCTGTTACAACGGCAGTATCTACAATGGCATCGTTTAATGCAACCATAAAATTTGAATCTCAAAAAACAAATCCTAATATTCGTATTTTTGGTGGCGATGAAAATTATTTAATTACTGCTGGTTATGAATTAGCGAACGGTCGCAATTTTTCTCCACAAGAGATTTTATCATCAACAAACTTAGTTATTATTGGTAAAGAGATAGCTTTAACCTTATTTAAAGGCAAACAAAACGCAATAGATAAATTTATTTCGATTAATGGTGGCAAATATAAAATTATTGGCGTTTTGGCTAGTAAAGGCAACAGTATGGGATTTGGTGGCGATAAAATTTGTATTATCCCAATTATTACAGCTCGCCAGTATTTTAGCCGACCCGATATGAGTTTTACCATTTCAGTTTTATCGCAAAATACGCGCTGGTTAAACATTGCTTTAAATGAAGCTACGGGTTTGTTTAGAAAAATTAGAAATATACCTGTTGGCGAACCCGATGATTTTGAAATTACTAAAGCCGATAGTTTAGCAAATATGCTTATTGGTTTAACCAGTAAAGCATCTATGGGTGCATTAATAATTGGTATTATTACATTAATTGGCGCATCTATTGGGTTAATGAATATTATGCTAGTTTCGGTTACCGAGCGCACTAAAGAGATAGGAATTAGAAAAGCACTAGGTGCAACTGCACAAACAATTAAACGCCAGTTTTTAATTGAAAGTGTGGTTATTTGTTTTTTAGGTGGGGTGTTTGGTATTTTAATGGGAATTATTGCGGCTAACTTAATTTCGTTTCAATTAAGCTCGTCGTTTTTTATGCCTTGGACATGGATTTTTGTCGGATTTTTTGTATGCTTAATTGTTGGGTTATTAAGTGGCTACATTCCTGCAAAACGCGCATCACAACTCGATCCTATTGAATGCTTAAGGTTTGAGTAAGTGTATTGCGAATAGATTTTAAATTGAATTGCTGATTTTATATGTTTAATAATAAAATGATATACCGTTTTTTAAGTATAAAAAAAGAGACAAGTTACCTTGTCTCTTTTTTTATTTTTTTGATTATCAATTAACCAAGCATTTTTAAAAAGCTAACTTCCTTTTCTGTTAAAAAACGGTATTTACCTCGTGGTAAATCTTTTTTAGTTAAACCGGCAAAAGTAACCCTATCTAACTTCATCACTTCATAACCTAAATGTTCAAACATTCGACGCACAATTCTATTACGCCCACTATGTATTTCAATTCCTAATTCATATTTACCTGTACCAACAAACTCGGCAGCATCGGGTTTAATAAAACCATCAACTAATTCAAAACCTGCATTTAAGGTTTGGTAATCTTCCGAACTCATTTTTTTATCTAAAGATACATGGTAAACTTTACGAACTTCAAATTTAGGATGCGTTAACTTTGCAGTCATATCGCCATCGTTAGTAAACAACAATACTCCAGTGGTATT
>JAYSUQ010000035.1:0-19374 GCA_043718985.1 Bacteroidota bacterium
CAAAACGTTTACGTACGGCACCTCAAGGTCGCGGTTACAGAATTAGAAAACGTTCAAATCACGTTACATTAGTATTAGACACAAAAAATTAAAATAAGGAAATGGGACAAAAAGCAAATCCAATAGGTTTACGTTTAGGTATCATCAAAGGTTGGGATTCTAACTGGTTTGGTGGAAGAGATTACGCAGATAAATTAGTAGAAGACGAGCAAATTCGTAATTATTTAAAAGCTCGTTTACCAAAAGGTAGTATTTCTAAAATAGTTATTGAACGAACATTAAAATTAATAACTGTAACAATAAACACTGCACGTCCAGGTATCATTATTGGTAAAGGTGGTAAAGAAGTAGATAAATTAAAAGAAGAGTTAAAGAAAATCACCAAAAAGGAGATTCAAATTAATATTTTCGAAATAAAACGCCCTGAGACTGACGCTCGTTTAGTTGCTGACTCAATAGCTCGTCAAATCGAAGGTCGTATTTCATTCCGTAGAGCTGCAAAAATGTCAATAGCATCAACAATGCGAATGGGAGCAGAGGGAATTAAAGTAAAAGTATCTGGTCGTTTAGGCGGTGCAGAGATGGCAAGATCAGAAGGATATAAAGAGGGACGTACTCCATTACAGACGTTACGCGCTGATATCGATTATGCTGTTGCTGAAGCTCACACAACTTATGGTCGTATTGGAGTTAAAGTTTGGATTTGCAAAGGCGAAATTTATGGTAAGCGTGATTTATCTCCTAACTTTGGTTTAGATAAAGAGAAAAAGTCAACTGTAAGTGCTCAAGCACCTAAATTTGCTGGACGTGGCCCAAAAAGAGATAACAAAAGAGGCGACAAATAATCAGAATTATTAATTAATTAGAAAAAGTAAAGATATTATATCATGTTACAGCCTAAAAGAACTAAATTTAGAAAAACGCACAAAATGAAAATGCGTGGTGATGCCAAACGTGGGGATCAATTAGCATTTGGATCATTTGGAATAAAAGCGATTGATGAATGTTGGATTACAGCTCGTCAAATCGAATCAGCTCGTATTGCGTTAACACGTTTTATGAAACGTGAAGGCCAAGTTTGGATCCGCATTTTTCCTGACAAACCAATTACTAAAAAGCCTGCAGAGGTTCGTATGGGTAAAGGTAAAGGAGCTCCTGAATATTGGGTTGCCCCAGTTAAAAGAGGAAGAATGTTATTTGAAGCAGAAGGTGTACCCTTAGAGGTTGCTAAAGAAGCTTTACGTTTAGCAGCTCAAAAATTACCAATTGTAACAAAATTTGTAGTTCGTAGAGATTACGTAGCTGATGTTGTTTAATTATTTAATTGCTTTATAAAGAATGAAAAATACAGATATCATAGCCTTGTCTACCACAGAGTTACATGCTAAAATTAAAGAAGAGAAAGCGGTTAGTACTAAATTAAAATTAAACCACTCTATTGCTCCTATCGAAAATCCTATAAAAATTCGCGATTCTCGTAAAACAGTTGCTCGTTTAGCCACTGAATTAACTAAAAGAAATAAAGCTTCTAAATAATAAATAGACAATGGAAGAAAGAAATTTAAGAAAAGAAAAAACTGGTTTAGTAACTAGTAATAAGATGGATAAAAGTATTGTTGTGGCTGTTATGCGTAAAGTAAAACATCCAAAGTATGGTAAATTCGTTAATAAAACATCTAAGTTTGTAGCTCATGATGAAAAAAACGAGTGTAGCATTGGAGATACTGTTAAAATTCAGGAAACACGCCCTTTAAGTAAAACTAAAAATTGGCGTTTAGTAGCAGTTTTAGAAAAAGTGAAATAATACTTAAAAAGTTTAATAAAAAATGGTACAAAACGAATCAAGATTAGCAGTAGCTGATAATAGTGGGGCAAAAGAAGTATTGGTTATCCGTGTATTAGGCGGAACAAAAAAACGTTATGCTTCAATTGGTGATAAAATAGTTGTTACAATTAAACATTCTTTACCTTCTGGTAACGTTAAAAAAGGAACAGTTCATAAAGCTGTTGTTGTTAGAGTTAAAAAAGAAATTCGTCGCGCGGATGGATCTTATATTCGTTTTGATGATAACGCATGTGTATTATTAAATCAAGCAGATGAGATTCGTGGGACTCGTATATTTGGACCAGTAGCTCGTGAATTACGTGATAAACAATTTATGAAAATCATTTCATTAGCACCAGAAGTGCTTTAAAAAATAATTATTGAAGAAATGTCAAAATTAAAATTAAAAAAAGGCGATACTGTAAAAGTAATATCTGGCGAATCCAGAGGCCAAGAAGGTAAAATTGTATCTATTGATACAAAAAAAATGAGAGTCATCGTTGAAGGCGTTAATATGATTAGCAAACACGCTAAGCCTAGCGCTAAAAATGCAAATGGTGGCATTGTTAAACTAGAAGGTTCAATCCACATCTCAAACTTAATGTTTGTTGAAGGTGGTAAAACTGTTAGAATTGGTCGTGTAGTAAACGCTAAAACTAATGTAATTGAACGTATTTCTAAAAAAACCAAGGAGGTAATTAAATAATGGCTACAACATATTCTCCACGATTAAAAGATAAATATAAATCTGAAATCGTTAGTAACTTAAAAAAGCAATTCGAATATACCTCAGTAATGCAGGTTCCAAAATTGCAAAAAATTTGTATTAATCAAGGTATCGGTGATGCTGTGTCTGATAAAAAGATGATTGAATCTGCGGTTAAGGAAATGACTACAATTTCTGGACAAAAAGCAGTACCAACTTATTCTACTAAAGATATTTCTAACTTTAAATTACGTAAAGGAGTAGCTATTGGTGTTCGCGTAACACTTCGTGGCGATAAAATGTACGAATTTTTAGATCGCTTAATAGCCGCTTCATTACCGCGTATTCGTGATTTTAAAGGTGTTAATGACAAAGGATTTGACGGTAGAGGTAATTATACATTAGGTATTACTGAACAGATTATTTTCCCTGAAATAGATATCGATAAAGTAAGCAAAATTCAAGGTATGGATATTACTTTTGTAACATCTGCACCAACGGATAAAGAAGCTCACGCATTATTAACAGAATTTGGTATTCCTTTCAAAAAGAAATAGTATATTTACGTCCTGAAAAAAAAATAAGATGGCAAAAACAAACATGATAGCACGTGATGCTAAAAGAAAAAAACTAGTAGATCTTTATGCAGCTAAGCGTGCAGAGTTAAAAAAAGCTGGTGATTCTATGGGGTTACAAAAATTACCAAAAAATTCTTGTAAAGTTAGAATGCGCAACCGTTGTAAACTAACAGGTCGTCCTCGTGGTTATATGAGAGATTTCGGAATTAGTCGAGTTACTTTTCGTGAGATGGCTTTATTTGGATTAATACCAGGTATAACTAAATCAAGTTTCTAAAAGAGTATTAATATATAATTATCCTGATGTTGGGATAACATATAAAAACAAATAAAATGACAGATACAATAGCAGATTATCTAACTCGCGTAAGAAACGCGATTAGTGCAAACCACAGAATCGTTGAGATTCCATCTTCAAATCTTAAAAAAGAAATGACAAAAATTCTTTTTGATAAAGGTTATATACTTAATTATAAATTTGAAGAAAACGAAAAAAAACAAGGAACAATCAAAATAGCCTTAAAATATCATCCAGCTACAAAGCTGTCTGCTATTCGTACTCTAGATAGAGTATCGTCTCCTGGTCTACGTAAGTATGCAGGATCAAGTACT
This sequence comes from Bacteroidota bacterium, assembly GCA_043718985.1. Classification (GTDB taxonomy): domain Bacteria; phylum Bacteroidota; class Bacteroidia; order B-17B0; family Aurantibacillaceae; genus UBA4416. The sequence goes on from JAYSUQ010000035.1 coordinate 3,722, forward strand.
ATGCCTAAAGTATTAAATGGGTTAGGTGTAGCAATTATATCAACATCAAAAGGTGTAATGACAGATAAAGAAGCTCGCAAATTAAACGTTGGCGGCGAAGTTTTATGTTATATTTCATAATTTAGAAGGAGGAAAGATATGTCACGTATAGGAAAATCACCAATAACAATACCTGCAGGCGTTGAAGTAAACGTAAAAGGAACAACAGTTTCTGTAAAAGGTAAATTAGGAACATTAAACCAAGAAGTTGATGCAGACATTACTGTTAAGATTGAAGATGGAATTATAAATGTTACTCGTCCAACAGAACACAAACGCCATAGAGCTTTACACGGTTTATATCGTTCGTTAATTGCAAACATGGTAAAAGGCGTTTCTGAAGGATATAAAACAGAACAAGAATTAGTAGGTGTTGGTTACCGCGCAACTAATAAAGGTCAATTGTTAGAATTATCTTTAGGATATTCTCATAATATTGTACTTGAGTTACCAACAGAAATTAAAATAACTACTGCTTCAGAAAAAGGACAAAACCCTAAAGTAACATTAGAAAGTTCTGATAAGCAATTATTAGGAATGGTTGCTGCTAAAATACGTAGTTTACGTAAACCAGAACCATATAAAGGTAAAGGTATCAAATTTACTGGCGAAATTTTACGTCGTAAAGCTGGTAAATCTGCAAGTAAAAAATAACATAATTCAATTAGTATTAATCATCTTTAAAAAGCTCAAAAGATGGCACTCAATAAAAAAGAAAGAAGACTTAAAATTAAATACAAAATCCGTAAATCAATTAACGGTACTGCAACTAGACCACGTTTAAGTGTATTTAGAAGTAATGCGGAAATTTTCGCTCAACTAATTGATGATAAAACAGGCAAAACTATTTTATCTGCTGGTTCAAGTGATAAATCTATTAAAGGTTCAAAAGCTACAAAATCAGAGCAAGCCGCATTAGTTGGAAAATTAATTGCTGAAAAAGCTTCAGTTAGTGGTATATCTGAAATTGTTTTTGATAGAAATGGTTATTTATACCATGGTCGTATCAAATCATTAGCAGATGGTGCTCGTGAAGGTGGTTTAAAATTTTAATTAGTAAAAAAAAGAACATTATAACATGTCAAAAGAAACTGTAAAAAGAGTTAAGTCAACCGACATCGAATTAAAAGATAAGTTGGTTGCAATACAACGTGTAACTAAAGTTACAAAAGGTGGTCGTCACTTTAGTTTTGCTGCAATTGTTGTAGTAGGTGATGAAAAAGGGGTTGTTGGATATGGTTTAGGTAAAGCAAATGAAGTGACAGATGCTATAACTAAAGGTATTGATGATGCAAAGAAAAATTTGGTTAAAGTATCTGTTTTAAAAGGTACCGTTCCTCACCCAGAAAATGGAAAATTTGGTGGAGCTCGAGTGTTTTTAAAACCTGCTGCCCACGGAACTGGTGTAATCGCTGGTGGTGCTATGCGCGCAGTTTTAGAAAGCGTTGGTATAACGGATGTATTAGCTAAATCCAAAGGATCTTCAAATCCTCACAATGTTGTAAAAGCAACTATTGATGCTTTAGCAAAGATGCGTGATCCATTAGCTATATCAAGACAACGAGGAATTTCATTAGACAGAGTATTTAACGGATAATTTTAAGAAAGAGATGGCACAAGTAAAAATAACTTTATCTAAAAGTTTCATTAAACGAAACCTTAGAACTCGTAGAACTGTTCAAGCCTTAGGTTTGAAAAAATTACAGCAATCAATTGTAAAAGAAACTACACCTCAAGTACAAGGAATGATAGATGCGGTTGCACATTTATTAACAATAGAAAAAATTTAATTAAGAAACTAATATTACAATGAAATTAAATTCATTAACACCTGCAAAAGGTTCAGTAAAAACAAATTTCAGAAGAGGTCGTGGCCAAGGTTCTGGTGGTGGTGGTACTGCTACACAAGGTCATAAAGGAGCTCAATCTCGCTCTGGAAACAAAAAGAAACGTGGTTTTGAAGGCGGTCAAATGCCATTACAGCGTCGCGTTCCTAAATTTGGATTCAAAAATGTTAACCGTGTTGATTATACGGGTGTTAATTTAGATGCAATTCAACGAATAGTTGAGTCTAAAAATTTAACTGAAATAACAGTTGACATATTAATTCAAAATGGTTTAGCCTCTAAAACTGATAATGTTAAAATTTTAGGAAGAGGTGAGTTAAAGTCAAAAGTAGATATTAAAGTTCACGCATTTACTGCAACAGCTAAAGCAGCTATTGAAGCTAAAGGTGGAGTAGCAACAGCAATATAATTTTATGAAACGTTTTTTAGAAACCCTTCAAAATATTTGGAAAATAGAAGAGCTTAAGCAAAGAATTTTGCTTACACTCGGTCTTATTCTAATCTATCGTTTGGGTTCGTATGTTGTACTACCAGGCATTAATACAGAAGTTTTAGCTGCTGCAAATGCTAACTCTAACGATGGTGGAATCATAGCATTAATTAATGCCTTTGCGGGTGGAGCTTTTTCAAGAGCGTCTATTTTTGGTTTAGGTATTATGCCATACATTACAGCTTCAATTATAATTCAATTGTTGGGAATGGCTGTTCCGTATTTTCAAAAAATGCAAAAAGAGGGGGAAAGTGGGAGAAAAAAAATCAATCAATATACTCGTTTTTTAACAGTTGCAGTTACTGCAGTTCAAGCACCTGGTTATTTAGCCGCACAAGTTTATTCTAAGCCTGGAGTTGTAGGTATTGATTTAGCTTGGTTTGGCATTCAATCAACTATAATTTTGGTAGCCGGAACAATGTTTATTATGTGGTTAGGCGAGAGAATTACTGATAAAGGAATTGGAAATGGAATTTCTTTATTGATAATGGTTGGTATAATTTCTAGGTTACCATTTGCTATCACATCTGAGTTTGGCTCTCGTTTACAAAGTGCTGGAGGCGGATTGATTATGTTTTTATTAGAAATTGTGTTTTTATTATTTATAATTGTTAGTTGTATATTATTAGTACAAGGTACACGAAGAATACCAGTACAGTACGCTAAAAAAATTGTAGGAAATAAACAATTTGGTGGTGTGCGTCAGTATTTACCATTAAAAGTAAATGCAGCAGGTGTAATGCCAATTATTTTTGCTCAAGCAATTATGTTTATCCCCGCAGCAGTTTCAGGATTTTCTGGCGGTACTGGTGGTGTATTTGCAGATAGATATGGTTTTTGGTATAATTTTATTTTCGCATCATTAATTATTATTTTCACTTATTTTTATACTGCGATTATGATTAATCCTAATCAGTTAGCAGATGATATGAAGCGTAATGGAGGATTTGTTCCTGGTGTAAAACCAGGTAAATCAACGTCTGAATTTATTGATCAAGTAATGTCAAGAATTACATTACCTGGCTCGTTGTTTTTAGCATTTATTGCAATTTTACCAGCTATTGCAATAAAGATGGGAATTAATAGTTCTTTTGCTGATTTTTTTGGAGGAACATCTTTATTGATTTTAGTGGGAGTAGTTTTAGACACGCTACAGCAAATTGAAACTTTTTTATTAAATCGTCATTACGATGGTTTAATGCAAAGCGGACGAGTTAAAGGTCGTAGTAATAATGAAATGAGTATGCAACAAGCTTAGTATATGGCGAAACAAGCAAATATTGAACTTGACGGTACAATTATCGAATCTCTGAGTAACGCAATGTTTAGAGTAGAGTTAGAAAATGGACATGTCGTTATTGCTCATATATCAGGTAAAATGAGAATGCATTACATTAAAATTTTAACTGGTGATAAAGTTAAATTAGAGATGAGTCCATACGATTTATCAAAAGGAAGAATAACATACAGGTACAAATAATTAGTAAAAAAATTAAATTAACAAAATGAAAGTTAGAGCATCTATAAAAAAGAGAAGCGTTGATTGCAAAATTGTACGACGCAAAGGAAAGTTGTATATTATCAACAAAAAAAATCCTAAATTTAAACAAAGACAAAAATAATTTCGTATTTTCACGAACTTTTTAAAAACAAAGTATATAAATAATGGCACGTATTGCAGGTATAGATTTACCAAAAAACAAAAGAGGAGAAATAGGTTTAACCTATATTTTTGGTATTGGACGTAGCAGAGCTCAACGTATTTTAACAGAAGCTGGAATTGACTTTAACAAAAAAGTTAATGAATGGTCTGATGATGAGCAGAACGCTATTCGTAAAATTGTTAATGACAATTTTAAAGTTGAGGGTGGACTTCGATCAGAAGTTGCATTAAACATTAAACGTTTAACAGACATTGGCTCTCACAGAGGAATTCGTCATCGTAATGGTTTACCTGTTCGTGGACAGCGTACCAAAACAAATGCGCGTACACGTAAAGGAAAACGTAAGACTATTGCAAATAAGAAAAAAGTTACTAAATAATAAATAACAAGCATTTTAAATAAAATGGCTAAACAACAATCATCAGTAGCAGCTGCAAAGGCAAATGCTAAAAAAAGAGTAGTAAAGATAGAGGCAGTTGGAGAGGCTCATATAAACGCTACATTCAATAATTTAATAATCTCTTTAACTAACATGGCTGGTCAAGTTATATCTTGGTCGAGTGCAGGTAAAATGGGATTTCGTGGTTCTAAAAAGAACACGCCTTATGCTGCACAATTAGCAGCGGCAGATTGCTCAAAAGTAGCGTCTGATTTAGGTTTGCGTAAAGTTAAAGTATACGTTAAAGGTCCAGGTGCTGGTAGAGAGTCTGCTATTAGAACGATATCAACTTCTGGAATTGAAGTTACCGAAATAGTAGATATTACCCCAATGCCACACAACGGCTGTCGTCCTCCTAAAAAACGTCGTTGCTAATCACAACTTCTTTTAATTAAGGGGAAATTTAAATAAAGTAATAACAGAAATTAACAAATAGAAATGGCAAGATATACAGGTCCTAAATCTAAAATCGCAAGAAAATTCAGAGAACCAATTTTTGGTCCAGATAAAGCATTAGAGAAAAAAAATTACCCTCCTGGGCAACACGGTAATACTAAGAAAAAAGGTAAAAAATCTGAGTATGCTATCCAATTAATGGAAAAGCAAAAAGCAAAATATACTTATGGTATTTTAGAAAAACAATTTGCTCGTATTTTCGACAGAGCAGCACGCTCTCACGGAATTACTGGTGAGGTATTATTACAATTAATTGAATCTCGTTTAGATAACGTTGTTTATCGTTTAGGTATCGCACCTTCTCGCAGAGCGGCTCGTCAATTAGTGTCTCATGCTCACTGTACAGTTAATGGAGAAGCGGTTAATATACCTTCTTATACATTAAAAGCAGGTGATGTTGTTGGGGTTCGTGAAAAATCACAATCATTAGAAGCAATTAACCACTCATTATCAGGAAGTGTAAATAAATACTCTTGGTTAGATTTCGATAAAACTACTTTTTCTGGTAAATTTATTTCAATTCCAGAGCGTTCTCAAATTCCAGAAAACATTAAAGAGCAATTAATCGTAGAATTGTACTCTAAATAATAATAAGCAATTAGTTTTTAACCTATATAAATTAATAGAAATGGCAATATTAAATTTCGTAAAACCAGATAAGGTTGTTATGATTAACTCTACTGAAACTGAAGGACAATTTGAGTTCCGTCCTTTAGAACCAGGTTTCGGTATCACTATTGGTAATTCTTTACGTCGTATTTTATTATCTTCTTTAGAGGGACACGCTATTACTAGCGTTAAAATTGAAGGAGTTGATCACGAATTTTCGACAATAAAAGGAGTTGTTGAAGATGTAACTGAAATTATATTAAACTTAAAGCAAGTACGTTTTAAGAAACAATTAGATAACCATGATGCCGAGAAAGTTGTTATTCACTTTGCGGGTAACGAAAAATTTACAGCTGCTGAAATTGGAAAATTTGCAAATGGATTTCAAATTTTAAACCCTGAATTAGTAATTTTTAATTGCGAATCGAGTGTTAAATTAAAAGTTGAATTAACGATTGATAAAGGTCGTGGTTATGTTCCTGCAGAGGAAAACAAAACTAACTCAGCACCTCAAGGTACTATTTTTGTAGATTCTATTTATACGCCTATAAAAAACGTTAAATATACTATTGAAAATTATCGTGTTGAACAAAAAACTGATTATGAAAAGTTAATTGTAGATATTGTATCTGATGGTTCAATACATCCGAAAGAAGCTTTAAAAGAAGCAGCTAAAATTTTGATTTATCATTTTATGTTGTTTTCTGATGAGAAAATCACATTGGATTCTGAAGAGAAAAAATCGGAAGAAGAATTTGATGAAACATCATTGCACATGCGCCAACTATTAAAAACTAAATTGGTTGATATGGATTTATCTGTTCGTGCATTAAACTGCTTAAAAGCAGCAGATGTTGAAACATTAGGAGAACTAGTATCTTTTAATAAAAACGACCTTTTAAAATTCCGTAATTTTGGTAAAAAATCTTTAACTGAACTTGAAGATTTAGTATCAACAAAAGGGTTGCAATTTGGAATGAATGTAGTAAAATATAAATTAGATAAAGATTAATAATCAAATTAGAAATTAAAAATTCAGTATTAATTTAAACATTGAATTTTTAATTTCTAATTTTAATTGAAAATTAAAATGAGACACGGAGATAAAATAAATAATTTAGGTAGAACACACTCTCACCGTAAAGCATTAATGAGTAACATGGCTTGCTCTTTAATTGAACACAAACGTATTTTTACTACTTTGGCTAAAGCTAAGGCGTTAAGAACTTATGTTGAGCCACTTATTACTAAATGTAAAGACGACTCTACACACAGTCGTAGAACTGTGTTTTCGTACTTAAAAAGTAAAGACATCGTATCGATGTTGTTTAAAGATGTATCTGTTAAAGTTGCAGAAAGAAACGGAGGCTATACTCGTATTATTAAAACTGGCAATCGTTTAGGTGATGCTGCAGAAATGGCAATGATTGAGTTAGTTGATTTTAACGAAATTTACTCTAACGCTAAAACAGCTAAAGTAGAAAAAGCGAAAACAACTCGTCGTGGACGTACTACTAAAAAAGTAGAGGGCGCTGCAGAAGAAACTAAAACAGAAGGCGCAGAATAACCATTTGAAATTATATTTTAAAACTTCAATAGTATTTACTATTGAAGTTTTTTTTTGATAAATTTATTGTAATCAAATTGATTAATCAATTTGCTCTACACTAATATCATTCACTCATTTAACATTTTTTAATTTGTCAAATTTAAGTATTGCACTTAAATTTGAATTGATACAAATATTATTTTTAAATTACATAACTATATAAATTAAAATGAAAAAATTATTATTAAGTCTTGCTATGTTATCGGTTCTTACATCAATTAATGCACAAGTTACAGGCCACGAAATAAAAATAAATTTTAAAAACTGTAAAGACACAATGGTGTTTTTAGCTTACTATCAATTTGATAAATCATACATAGCTGATACGTGTAAAAAAATTACTAAAGGAAACATTGTATTTAAAGGTAAAAATAATTTAGAAAAAGGCGTTTACTATTTAGTTAGTCAGGAAAAAGCCCGCTACTTTGATTTTTTTGTGAGCGATGCCACACAAAAAATGACCTTATCATTAGATACAGCGGACTTAGTAAAAAGTTTAAAATCAACTACATCAAAAGAAAACGACGACTTTTTTAGTTATATAAAATTTATTACTCAAAAAAACAAAGAATTTGGCGATATTAGAATACAAACAAAAGGAATGAATGTAAAAGACTCGACTAAGTTTGTAAATGATAAAGGAAAAGTATTAAACCAAACCGTTACTACTTTTGAAAAAACATTTGTAGAACAACATAAAGGCATGTTTGTAGCAGATGTTATTAATTTAAAAATGGACAAGGAAGCCATAGATATTCCTAAAGCTAGCAATGGAAGGCCAGATAGTATGTTTATTTACACTTACTACAAAAATCATTACTGGGATGGTGTAAATTTTACTGACGATGGTATTATGCGATCGCCATTTTTTGCTGATAGAATTAAAAAATATTTTAATAGTATAGTAGTTCAAAATCCCGACTCGGTTAATGTTGAAATTGACAAAGTGATGAGTAAAACAAAAGCGGGTACAATGACTCAAAAATTATTACTAGCTCATTTTTTGTTCACATACGAATCATCAAAAATGATGGGTTTTGACAAAGTATTTGTACACATTATTGATAAATACATCAGAACTGGAATGGGTAATGAAGTGTATGACGAAAAAACAATAACAAAAATAAAAGAACGTGGCGATATTTTAAAACCATTGCTTTTAGGTAGTGTTGCACCCGAGTTATTAATGATTGATACTGTTGGACATAAGCAGGTAGCAAAAATGGGTTTTGATACCGTTAAAACAAGCCAAGGCGCTACAAAATTATATTACGATAATGTACAAAATTTAGCACAAACTTTTGTGCCGATGAGTGCTGTTAAAGCTGATTATTTTGTTTTAGTTTTTTGGGATGTAGATTGTGGCCACTGTAAAACAGAAATTCCAAAATTATTAGAAGAATACCACGTATTAAAAAAAGAGGGCTATGATATTAAAGTTTTTAGCGTATACACGCAACACGAATTTGCAAAATGGAATACCTACATTAAAGAAAATAAATTAGATTGGATAAATGTTTACGATGGTGTGCATATTAATAATATTAAAGAAAAATACGACATTTACTCTACCCCTGTTATTTATGTTTTAGATAAAGATAAAAAAATTAAAGCAAAACGTATTGGTACCGAACAGGTAAAAGACATTATTGTTCAAATGAAACGCGAATACACCGCTTTAAAAAAATAATACGGTAATTTCAGCTAAATAAATTTTAGCACTTAAAAACAGCTTTTTTATTCTAAATTTTGCCATACTAATAGGTGGTTCTATGTTTCTATAATACAAAAAATATAAAATGCAATGTACCTGGCCACAAACAGATGAACAAATGTTACACTACCATAATACCGAATGGGGTGTGCCAGTGCACGATGATAAAAAACATTTTGAATTTATAGTTTTAGATAGCTTTCAGGCGGGTTTAAGTTGGAAAACAATTTTACACCGCCGAAAACATTTTAAAAAAGCTTTCGCAAATTTTGATTATAAAAAAGTAGCCAAATTTACCCCGCAAGATGTTGATATACTTATGCTTAATGTTGGTATTATTCGAAATAAATTAAAAATAACTGGCACCATAAAAAATGCAAATGCTTTTATTAAAATTAAGAAAGAGTTTAAAACTTTTGATAATTACATTTGGCAATTTACAAGCTATAAAACAATAAATAATAAAGTAAAGTTAAGTGCAAATATTAAAGCAACCAGTCCACAAAGCGATGCAATGAGTAAAGATTTAAAACTACGAGGATTTACCTTTGTAGGCTCTACCATTTGTTATGCTTATATGCAAGCCGCGGGTATGGTTAACGATCATTTAACTACTTGCACACGTTATAATGAAGTAAACAAATTTTTATAACGTCAGTATGTTTGTAAAGCAGCAAAGTTTAGTTTAATTAAATAAAACTAACCTGGCATTTTAGGGATTTGTTTTTCAATTTGTTTTAATTGATTAACAATTTCTTCCGATTTTGGTTTTAATGCTTTTGCTTTTCTAAAATGCTCTTTAGCAATTCTGTATTGCAAACGAGTAGCCTCAATAGAGCATAATTGTAAATGCACTGCGGCAAGGCTTTCTTTATCAGGAATACCAGCTTTTATAGCATCTAATAAATGTAAACGCCCTTGTTTGTTATTGCCTTTGCGTAACTCAATAAATCCTAATTGCATTAAGTTGGAGCCTTCCATATCGCCCACAATTTTAGATTTAATTTGTAAGCTTTTGCGAATACTTGCTTCGGCACCAACTAAATCGTTTGATGCCATTGATAAATTACTTTGTAAAATATAATATCCCGATCTAATTGGTTTAAATAATAAACGTGGAAATTTTATTTTACTAAGGTATAGTTTTGCACCTTCAATATCGCCTTCGGTTACTGCTTCTTGCACAACACGCATGGTACCCATCATAAAGTATAATAGTATTGATACGGCAGCTAAAATATAGCAAATCCAAGCAGTAATTGCATCTAAATAAATGTGTGCTAATATGCCTAACACAATTAAGGCAATGATAAACTGAAGGCGGTATAAAATGTAAAAGCGTAAAAATTTCATATGTATTTTTTATTAATTTTTTATTGTCATATGGTTTAGTCATCATCTTTATTATACTTTAGCGTGTAAGTATGATTACTATTTCATATGTTTTTTTTAGTGTGCAAAGATAGTTTTTTGTATGGTTATGGCAATAAAAAAAACGCCTTTAAAAAAAGGCGTTTTTTATTTTTTAATTAGAGTAGTAAATTAATTGATAATTAATTTTTTAGTTACTTTTTGACCATCTAAAATTAACGAAACTACATACATACCAGCGGTTAAATTTGAGTTTTTGTTTACAATGTATTTACTTGCTATACCTGCATTTGATTTAAAGTTAGATTTTTCTACCAAACGGCCTGTAATATCAGTTACTAAAACCTCAACATTTGAATTAACGGGTGATGTAAACTCAATTGTAGATGTTGAAGATGTTGGGTTAGGATAAATTGATAATCCAATTGTGTTTTCTAATTCATTAATGCCAACAACTCCTGATAAATTAAAATTATCAATGTAAACGTTTTGAGCAGTTGTTTTATCAACCGTGTATACTATTTTTAATTTAACATCGCGTTTACCTATTAATGCATTATTAATTAAAATTGTGTTTGGTGTAAAAGTTTTCCATTTTGAATTTACCGAACCACTTACAGGAAAGTAGGGAGCAGACAGAATACCAGCAGATTGAGTAGCCATAGTACCATCAAGAGGAAAAGTAACATTTGTTATTTTATTCCAAGTACCACCACAGTTAGTAGAATATTGTAACTCAAAAGATGGAGTAAATGTTGACGTAGTTGTAGCCTTAGCTGGCGCAGAAAAATCTAAACTTAAACTAATAGCTGTTACATTTGTAAAGTTATATTGGCGCGTTTCAATAGCATCAATTGCACCATTAAATACGTTTGTTTTAGATGCATTTAACAAGCCTAAACAAGCTGTTTGTGATGCAGTAGCAACTAATGTACTACTATATGGTACTAATTCCCAAGTTGGTGTTCCAAAATCAGTGTTAACAATGTTCCATCCGTATGGTAAACCATTTTCAAAATCTTCGTTACTTAATACTTCAGCATCATAAGAATTCCATTTAACATTAATTGTTGAGTATGTCTTAGTACTTTGCCCTTGTGCATTGGTTACTGTTAAAACAACAGGGTAAACACCAGGCGTTGCATAGTTTACAATTTCCGATGAGTTTGACGATGACGATGGTGTACCACCCGTAAAATTCCAATTGTAAGTATCTACAACTCCATTGTATGAAACATCTTTAAAGGTAATGTTTTGCCCCATACACGTTGTGCTTGTATTAAAAGAAAAATCGGCAATTGGCGCACAAGGTGTTGCTACTAAATTATCTACACCTGTGTATGCTAAATTAGCAGCACTTACTAAGTTCATACGAGATGTGTTTGTTTCAATAGATGTTCTCATTTTAGTACGTTGCCCATCTGTAAACATTTTAGGGCAACGAGAGTAATCCATAATGTTTTCTAAATTAGGACGAATGGTATCGCAACCTGCAAAACCAACATTTAAATAATAATCTTCATATTCACCATCGTTTACTAACATTGCTGGGTCGGTAATTATAGCGCCATCGTTAGCTATAACACGCATTAATATTTTTTTATCTGCTGTAAAATTATACGTAAACGTAGTAACTTGCGAGCCCATTACTGTTGTTGTTTGAGAGTATATTGATTCAGTTAAATCAAAAACACCATTGGCATTTAAATCTAAATAAACTGCAACAGCATTAGCCGATGAAACAGATTGTGTTGTAGCAACCGAAAATGTGCGTACTCCTTTTTTTACATTAACCTGACGTAAATTAATTAAATTAGAATATTCGCCTTTTGTACCGTTAGACGTTAATGTTTTAGTTGCTATTGCGGTTCCTGTTTTTACAGATACAATAGTTCTTAACGAATCTTTAATTGAAGTGAAAGAAATTGTATCAATTGCAACCTTTGTAATATCGGTATTTCCTTTTGGTATTGTAACTGTTGGAGCTGTAGGAAATAACTCAACTTGACGACATGTAGATAACTGACCATCAGTTACCGGTGTATCAGTTACTCCATCATCTCCACAAGCACCTTTACCTGCATCATTAGCATTACCAAATGTGTGAGATAAACTTAACCAATGCCCTGCTTCGTGACTTAACGAACGAACCGCTTCGTAATTACTCAAATAAGAAGCAGTATAAACAATTGCATCGGCAGCAGGCACTGGTGATGAACCTGGCTTGTAGGTGTATCCAACGGTTGTTAACCCAGGCTCTCCACCTGCAATACTTGTAACAATATAAATGTTCATATATTTATTAGGATTCCAGCTATTTGCAGCTAATGTGCTGTATTTGTAATTAAAAATAGCAGTGTTTTGGGCCCAAAAAGTATTACCATCTAAATGACGAACAATACCATTGGTGCAATTACCTAATGGGTCTTTTTTTGCCAATACAAAACGTATTTTTAAGTTTTTATATATATTAATAAATAATGGGTCAATTTGCGAAACATCTGGTCCGTTTTTAGAATAATCGTTATTCATGTTGCCAATTATTCGAACAAAGCTACTGTCAGCTAAATTTGCACCAGTACCTATAGCTTCGCCTGAGTGTAACACATGAAAAACTACAGGTATTGTGTAAATAATGTTGGTATCAACCATTACTTTTGCAAGTTGGTTAGCGTTGTTTCTGGTAATTTCGGCAGCTTGGGCAGCCTCAACTTGTTGTTTATAACCAGGTAAAGTACGCATGTGGTATGCTTCCATTTCATCTGTACCGCATATTTTAACGTTGTTTTGCGCGTAACTGTTTGTTAAACTAAATAAAGCAAGTGCTCCAAGTATAATTTTTTTCATTTTTATATTTATTAATTATATTATTAATTTGGGGAATTAACCTCACAAACTTAACTAATTATTTATGGTTATCAAAAATATTGTTAATTTTTATAAGTAAATTGTTAGTTAAAAACTGCTTTATTTTACAAAATTCAAAAAATTTACTTAATTTCTTTCCAATTAAGTAAATCGCGAATTACAACCGACGCGCATGCTAAACCAAAAGCGGCTGGTATGTATGACATGGTGCCGTATGCCGATTTTTTAAAATTTGACCCATCAGTTACCATAATTGATTTTTTATCGGGTAGTTCGGTCGAAAAAACTGCTTTAACACCTTTTTTTATTCCAACTTCTTTTAATCGTTTGCGCAAGTAATAAGCCATAGGGCAATGGCAGGTTTTACTCACATCATCAACCTTAACTTGTGTGGGGTCTAGCTTACCACCAGCTCCCATTGATGATACAATGTTTAATCCATTATCTAAAGCTGTTTTTATTAAATTAACTTTTGGAGTAATGCTATCAATGGCATCTACTACATAATCAAATTTTTGTTGTAGTAATAAAATCATTTTTTCGGGATCTTGAAATTCATCAATAACCGTTAATTTAATTTCGGGGTTAATTTGCAACAAGCGTTCTTGCATTAATTTTGCTTTGCTTAAGCCATGTGTGGTTGCTAAGGCTTGCAATTGCCTGTTACGGTTTGTAGGATCAACTACATCGCCATCAACAATTGTTAGGTTGCCAACACCTGCACGCCCAATTGCCTCGGCGGCATAAGAGCCTACGCCACCTAAACCAACTATTAAAACATGGGCATTTTGCAACACATCAATTCCTACTTGGCCAACTAATAATTTAGTGCGTTGTTTCCAATGGTCTTTATCGTTAGTCATTATTTTGTTTTAAACACATTATTAAAATTATCATTTATTTGTGTTTTAAGCAATTCACTATCTGTATTAAATTTTTGGGATGCTAGTTTATATACATCAGCAATTAATAAATCTTTTTTATCGTCGGTTTCAAAAAACAGTTTATTTAAAACTACTTTAGTAAGTTTTGTTTTGTATAAAAATGGGGTTGATACTGATACGTAAAATCCTTTATTAATTAATTGTTGCGCTAGCTCATCGGTTTTGTTAAACCCGTGCATAATAAGTGGTATTTTAGATAAATAAGGTTTGCAAATTCCCACAACTTCATCAAACGCTTTAACACAATGTATAATTACTGGCTTTTGGTGTTTAGCCGCAAGAGTTAATTGTGTTTCGAAACAAAATTTTTGTTTACGAAAATCGGTTTTCGATAGTTTATCTAAACCGCATTCGCCAATTGCAAAACAATTTTTGTTGTTAATTAATTTTTCTAAATCGGGTAGTTTTGTTTCGTTAAACAATAACGTATCCCAAGGGTGCACTCCAATTGAGTATGGCTTTTTGAGTTCGTATATTTTATCAAAACCAAAACGGTTATTAAATAAAAACACACCATCATTTGTTAATGAGTGGTGTGTGTGTAAGTTTATGTATGGTATCATTTGTTTCGTATTTACACTTCGCTTAACGTAACAAAGTTGTTTTGTTTTTAAAAAGTTATTTTAAAGTTGCTGAGCAAATCCTTCTCTAATACTATCGGCTGCATAAACACCACCATATAACTTATCTTTAATTTTAGAAAACGATTCGATTGTTACTTTAACATCTTCGGATGTGTGAACGGCTGTTGGAATTAATCGTAAAATTATCATTCCTTTTGGTATAACTGGGTAAACTACCATTGAACAAAATATACCAAAATTTTCGCGCAAATCAATTACCATATTTGTTGCTTCGGGTATTGAGCCTCGCATATAAACTGGTGTTACGGGTGTGTTGGTTACGCCAATATCAAAGCCCGCATCTACTAATCCTTTTTGTAATTCGTTAGATATGCTCCATAATTTGGTGCGGTATTCGGGATGCGCATTTATTAACTCTAATCGTTTTAATAAACCAACAACTAATGGCATTGGTAATGATTTAGCAAAAATTTGAGAGCGCATATTGTAACGCAAAAACGTTACAACTTGTTTTGTTGAGCTAATAAAGCCGCCTATTAACGCAAACGATTTTGCAAATGTTCCAAAGTAAATATCTATTCCATCTTGGCAGCCCTGCTCTTCGCCAGTACCACCGCCAGTTGGGCCCATTGTACCAATACCGTGCGCATCATCAACAAATAAACGAAAGGTATATTTTGCTTTTAAGGCTACTATTTCTTTTAGCTTTCCTTGGTCTCCACGCATTCCAAAAACACCTTCGGTAATAACTAAAATACCACCGCCTGTTGTTTCTACTAATTTTTTAGCTCTTTCTAGTTGCTTTTCGCAATCATCAACATCGTTATGCTTAAATACAAAACGCTTACCCATGTGTAATCTAACACCATCTAAAATACAGGCGTGGCTTTCGGCATCGTAAACTATTACATCGCGTCTATCAACCAAGGCATCAATTGCCGATACCATTGCTTGGTAACCAAAATTACATAAAATAGAATCTTCTTTTTTTGCTAGTTTAGATAACCCTTTTTCTAACT
>JAYSUQ010000036.1:0-19207 GCA_043718985.1 Bacteroidota bacterium
ATTGAATAATTAAAAAAGGGAGTTTTAAATTAGCTAATGTAAACTTACGTTGTAAACCAGCAATAGGAACACCAATAATTTTGTAGCCTGCTGATGGTACTTTTTCCATTTCCATTTTACCTAATGCGCCAACAAATAATATATCGGCATGAGGCACAATTTTTTTTATTTCGTTAGCAATAGCAACAGCCGGAAATATATGCCCGCCAGTGCCACCTCCGCTAAATATAATTTTTAATGCATTCATTTTTTATCTTTTATAGCAAGGCAATTAGCGTAGTTTAAACGCTGTATTTATTTTGTTGTAATTTCTTTTAATTCTTTGTCATCTCCCTCTTGGTTAGAACGGCTTACACTTAAAATAATACCTATTGCCACACAAGTAAACCAAATAGATGTGCCACCCATACTCACTAAAGGTAGTGGTTGACCCGTTACAGGAAATAAATTTACGGCAACTGCCATATTTATTAATGCCTGAAACACTAAACTAAAACTTAAACCAACTGCAACTAAACCCCCAAATGTTTTTTCTGAATCGCGTAATATGCGAATACCTCTAAACAATAAAATCATATATAAAAACAGCATTGCAAATCCAGTAAATAATCCATACTCTTCAATAATAATAGCATAAATAAAATCAGACGATGCTTGCGGTAAAAATGCTCGCTGGGTACTGTTACCTGGTCCTTTGCCTATAATGCCCCCTGTAGCAATAGCAATTTTTGCTTGTTCGCTTTGGTAATTGCTTTTAGAATCGCCTTTGCTAAAATTTTCTATACGTGCTTTCCAAGTGCCGCCTCGGGGTATTGCATCTGGAAATTGATAAATAATAATACCCAATAGTAAAACTGCACCGGCGCAACAACCCAAAATATATATTATAAATTTTGGTTTAATTTGGCCAATAAACATTACAAATAAACAGTTTACAAATAGCAAAGCTGATGTAGAAAAATTTGCTGGAAATATTAGTAAACATATAAATCCAATAGGTAATAAAAGGTATTTAAATAATGTTTTAAACTCATTAAACTTACCTTGTTTGATAGTGAGTGTGCGTGCTACAAAAATTATTAAAATTATTTTTGCAATATCAGATGATTGAAATGTTAACCCTAACCCTGGTATTTCAACCCATCTACTGGCTTCGCCTGCACTTACACCTTTTAATAGGGTAAATAATAATAACGGAATAACTAAAAACATGCCTATTTGTGCAACCCTCGAAAATAGCGTGTATTTTAATTTATGAATTATATACATAATAAAAATACCTCCAAATACTGTAATAGCATGTTTTATTAAATAAGCACCTGTATTACCCTGTTTGTATTTATGCGCTAATGTAACAACCGAACTATACACAACTAAAATAGAAAGCAAGGATAGTAAAAATACTATAGCCCAAATTACGCGATCGCCCTTTAAATAGGATAGTTGTTTCATTTTTTAATTATAGTTTATACAAGTTATTTTTAAAATTAATTTGGTGTGAGAATTAATTTTTTAAATTTATCTCCACGATTTTTGTAATTATCAAAAGCATCAAAACTTGGGCACGCTGGCGAAAACAAAACAGCTTGGCTTTGTAACGATTTTGATTTGGCAATTGATACAGCACTTTCCATATCATCAACCAAAATTAATAATACGTGTTTTTTGAAAATATTTTTTATTTCAGAAAAACGTCGGCCGTAATAAATAATAGTTTTAATGTTAAAATAATTTACGTTCGAAAAACCAGCTAAAATCTGATTTTAAATCATCGCCGCCCAAAATTAAAACAATGTCGGCATCAATAGAATTTATACTTTCTACTGTTGCTTTAACCGTAATTGCTTTTGAATCGTTAATGTAAGTAACATCATTAATTGTTGTAACAAATTCAAAACTATGATCGGTATCACGGCTAATTGAAAATGTTTTTTGATTAGTTATCGTTTCTTTCATTATAAATTAATTTTAATATTGAAAATAAATAAATTATAAACCGCGCACTGCTACTTTAAATTGAACACCTCTATCTTCGTAATTTTTAAATAAATCAAAACTTGCGCATGCTGGTGATAGTAAAACAGCATCGCCTTTAGTAGCTAATTTATAACACATTGCCACAGCCTCTGTAGCTGAGGTTGCTTCAACAATAGTTTCTACCGAGCCTTTAAAGGCTTTAATTATTTTTTTATTATCGGCGCCTAAACAAACAATTGCTTTTACTTTTTGTTTTATTAAATCAACTAACTCATCGTAATTGTTGCCTTTATCTTGACCACCTAAAATTAAAACTGTTGGTTTGTGCATGCTTTCTAAGGCATACCAAGTAGAGTTTATGTTAGTTGCTTTTGAATCGTTTATAAACTCAATGCCATTTACTGTTGCTACAAATTCTAAGCGGTGTTCGGCATTCACAAAGTCTTCCATGCTTTCGCGAATAACGTCTTTTCGAATATCTACTATTCGCGCGGCTAACGATGCGGCCATTGAGTTGTAAACGTTGTGCTTACCTTGCAGGGCTAGTTGTTCAATTGTCATAATTAAGGGTTTAGGGTTATTATTATAATTAAGGGTTATTTCGTTTTGAGATAAATACGCACCATTACCTTTTATAGTTTTTTTAATACTAAAAGGAATTAATTGCGAATTTATTTTTGCTTGTTTCATGTAATCAACCATTACCGCATCATCTACACAATAAATAAAGGCATCGGCACTGGTTTGATTTTGGGTTATTTTAAATTTTGATGCTACGTAATTTTCAAATTTATAATCATACCTGTCTAAATGATCGGGTGTAATGTTTAGTAGTATTGCTATATCGGCTTTAAAATCAAACATGCCATCTAACTGATAACTGCTTAATTCTAAAACATAGTAATCAAAATTTTCGGTAGCTACTTGATAGGCAAAACTTTTTCCTATGTTGCCACCTAATCCAACATTGTATCCTGCTTTTTTTAGAATGTGATACGTAAGTAGGGTTGTGGTAGTTTTACCGTTACTGCCAGTAATGCATATTGTTTTGGCATTTGTATAACGACCTGCAAATTCGATTTCAGATATAACAGGAATGTTTTTTTGTTTGGCTTTTTTAATTAACTCTATTTTATCTGGAATACCTGGGCTTTTTATAATCTCTGTCGCATTTAAAATTAAATCTTCCGTATGCGCTCCTTCTTCAAATGCAACATTATATTTCCGTAATTCTAATTTATATTTTTCTTGAATCAAACCCTTGTCGGATACAAACACGCTAAAGCCCTTTGACTGTGCTAATATTGCACTGCCAACTCCGCTTTCGCCGCTACCTAATATCACAATTCGTTTATTCAATTATGTTTATCTTAATTTTAATGTTACAATGGTTAGTGCTGCTAGCATAATGCCAATAATAAAAAAGCGCATAACTATTTTTGACTCGTGAAAACCTAATTTTTGATAATGATGATGTAAGGGTGCCATTTTAAATAAACGATTGGCTTGTGCAAATTCTAAACCGTGTTTATTTTTTTGATACTTGAAATAAAACACTTGCAAAATCACCGAAATGTTTTCAATTAAAAACACACCACATAAAATTGGTATTAATAACTCTTTACGAATAGCAATTGCGAAAACTGCGATGATGCCGCCAATGGCTAAGCTTCCTGTATCGCCCATAAATACTTGTGCAGGATAGGCGTTGTACCATAAAAAACCAACGCAAGCGCCTACAAATGCTGCCATAAATATTACCAACTCGCCAGTATTTGGTATGTACATAATATTTAAATAATCGGCAAAAACAGTATTACCACTTACGTACGCTAAAATCCCTAAAGTTGTTCCAATGATGGCACTTGTTCCTGCGGCTAGCCCATCAATGCCATCGGTAATATTTGCGCCATTAGATACAGCAGTTACAATTAAAATTACAATTGGTATAA
Organism: Bacteroidota bacterium; assembly: GCA_043718985.1. Taxonomy (GTDB): domain Bacteria; phylum Bacteroidota; class Bacteroidia; order B-17B0; family Aurantibacillaceae; genus UBA4416. Next base: position 3,930 of record JAYSUQ010000036.1, read on the forward strand.
AAATTAACCACCCATATTTTATAGCATTATCTCCCATAAAAAACAAAATGCGTGTGTAATCAAACTCATTGTTTTTTACAAATGGAATGGTTGTTTTAATCGTTTTTATTGGAGTAGCAGCATATTTTGGTAGAGCTAAATCTTTTTTAGCGCTTATAGCTTCATCAAATGAATAAGCGCTTTGTTGATTAGCCGTCATTCGCTCTTTAATCACTACATCAGGATGAAAATAAAACACAGCACCAACTAACAAGCCTATTCCTATTTGCCCAACTACTTTAAATTTACCTTGTAAGCCTTCTTTGTTTTTTTTAAATACTTTAATGTAGTCATCTAAAAAGCCAATAGCTCCAAGCCATACTGTTGAAATGAGCATTAACACAATATATATATTGTGTATTTTTGCAAATAATAAAGTAGGAATAATAATAGCGGCTAAAATAATTAAACCGCCCATTGTGGGAGTTCCAGCCTTTTGGTTTTGCCCTTCTAACCCTAATTCTCTTATCGTTTCGCCAATTTGTTTTTTGCGTATATAATTAATTATACGCTTACCAAATACCATTGTAATTATTAATGATGTTAACAAAGCTAAAGCTGCCCTAAACGAAATGTATTGAAACACCCCAGCGCCAGGTATGTTAAAGTGTTGATCTAAATAGTGAAATAAGTAGTAAAACATTTCTTTTTATTTTTTCGTTTATCAACTACATTCAAAATGACATTTGTGTCAGGCTTAACGAAGTCGATGTTTTTTTATATTATTAATTATTAAATAGTTCTTTTATAATTTCAAAATCATCAAAGGGGTGTTTTATGCCGCTTATCTCTTGGTATTTTTCGTGCCCTTTTCCTGCTATTAAAATTATATCGCCTTCATTTGCAAAAGCTACGGCTGTTCTTATGGCTTCTTTTCTATCGCTAATACGCATTGTTTTTTTCATCTCGGTAGGGCCAATTCCTGCTTGCATTTGATTTAAAATATCTTCAGGGTTTTCTGTACGAGGATTATCGCTTGTTAAAATAACTTTGTTACTTAATTCGCAGGCTATTTCAGCCATAATAGGACGCTTTGCCGAATCTCTATCGCCACCACAACCAACTAGTGTTATTACTTGTTCGTTCCCTGTTCTAATATCTTTTATTGTTTCTAACACATTTTTTAATGCATCAGGGGTGTGTGCATAATCAACAATTGCTACAATTCCGTTTTTTGATTTAATGTACTGAAAACGACCCTCAACCGAATTTAAATTGCTGAGTGTTGTTAAAACCTGAACCTTATCTTGCTTTAATAAAATGGCAATTGCATAAACCGCCAAAACGTTATAGGCATTAAATGAGCCTATTAATTTTACCCACACCTCTTGGCCATCAAGTGTTAATAGTAAGCCATTTAAATGATTTTCTAAAATTTTACATTTAAAGTCAGCTATTGACTTTAAACCGTACGAATATTTTTTAGCCTTAGTGTTTTGCAACATTACTAAGCCGTTACGATCGTCTTTATTGGTTAATGCAAAAGCATCATCTTGTAAATTATCAAAAAATATTTTTTTGGCTTTAATGTATTCGTCAAATGTTTTATGGTAATCTAAATGATCGTGTGTGATGTTTGAAAAGGCAGCGCCAGTAAACTTTAAGCCAGTTATACGATGTTGAACGATAGCATGAGAGCTCACTTCCATAAAAACAAATTGGCAGCCTTGCTCAACCATCTGCACCAATAGCTCGTTTAAAGTTAGGGCATCGGGCGTTGTGTGTGTAGATGGAATAATTGCGTTATTAATTTTATTTTCAACCGTAGATAGTAAACCTACGTTGTAGCCTAAGCCTCTAAATAAATTAAATAATAACGTAACGGTTGTTGTTTTGCCGTTTGTGCCAGTAATACCAACTAATTTTAATTTCTCCGAAGGATTGTCGTAAAAATTACAAGCAATAAATCCTAATGAAGCAGCAGAATCTAACACCTTAATGTATGTAACGCTTTCTTTTAAAGTTAGTGGTAAGTTTTCGCATACAATTGCTACGGCACCATGTTCAATTGCAGTTTCAATATAGTTGTGCCCATCAAATGCAGTGCCTTTGGTGGCAATAAATAACGAATCTTTTTTAACTTTACGAGAATCGAACGTTACCGAAGAGATGGCTACGTTTGTAGAGCCAACAATTTCTTTAAGTTGAGATTTATATAATATGTCGCTTAATAATTTCATTTTTTATTTTATGACAGAATCAATGTTATTTTATCTCCTTTATTAAATTTTTGCCCTGCTTCAACTGATTGTTTTTTTACAGAGCCCATACCAAATAGCTTTACCTGAAATCCATTGTTTTCGAGTAAATACAAAGCATCTTTAGCCGATAGGCCATTTAAATTTGGCACAATTCCTTTTTTTAATTGTCTTTCTAAATTAATATCCGATAGTGATATGATGGTTGAATCGGCATTACGCGAAACATAATTATCATTGGTTCCGTTCGATTTTGTTGGTAAATGAAATGCTTTAGTTGCGGCTAACATTTCGTTGTTTTTAGCTTTAATACTGGTTGGCACTTTAGTTAATAAATTTTGTTTATTATTTATAGGTTCTAAAAAATCTAAACTACTCGAGTAAACTTTTTCTGCAATTTCTTTAAACACAGGGCCTGCCACAAGGCCACCATAGTAAATGCCATTGCTTGGCGAATTAATAATTACTATGCAAGTATATAATGGCTTATCGGCCGGAAAATAGCCAACAAACGATGCTTGATAATCGCGGTTACCAACTGCGCCATAACCTTTGTTACCTGCTTTTGCAATTTGAGCTGTACCTGTTTTACCACCAACTTTAAATGCAGTAATGTTTAAACCTTTACCGCTTCCATTTGCAACAACTCCCTCTAGCATTTCTTTTGCTTTTTTTACCGTTTCTTTGCTTACAATGTGTTCATCTATTACAACGGTACTAAATGTTTTAACCGTTAAACCGTTTCGTTTAATTTGTTTTTCAAAACGAGGCTTAATCATTTTACCATCGTTAGCTATGGCATTATAAAGCGTAAGTGTTTGTAGTGGGGTAATTAAACTTTCGTAGCCATAACTAATTTGCGGTAAGGTTAACCCGCTCCAATCTTTACTTTTAGTTTGTTTTATTAATGGGTTAGCTTCGCCTGGTATTGATAAGCCTAACTTGGTATTTAAATGAAATGAGTTTAATTTATTTATAAATTTTTGCGGGTCTTTACTATAATATTTAGTTACAGTTTTTGCAGCGGCACAGTTTGATGAGACTTCAAACGCCCGTTTTAATGTAAGCACTGGTGTTTCGGGCGGATGGGCATCTTTAATCGTTTTATTATAATATGTTACTTCGCCGTTACCAACTTGTATTTTTTCATCAAGGCTAACGTTGTAGTCATCCATTACCGCTAAGTAAGTTGCTAATTTAAAAGTAGAGCCTGGTTCGGTAGCGTAACCAATAGCGTAATTTAAACTTTCGGAGTAAGATGATGAATCTTTACCATCGCGGGTGAGGTTTGCAATGGCTTTAATTTCGCCAGTTTTAACTTCCATTAAAATAGCGCAGCCGTGCGATGCATTGTTTTTTACCAATGTTTTTAACAAAGCATTTTCAGCAACGTCTTGTATATTTATATCTATTGTTGTGTATAAATCACTACCATCTTTTGGTTCAACTTCATTTTCATCGTTTATTGGTCGCCAAACATTGCCTGCAATTTTTTGCATAAGGCGTTGCCCGCTAATACCCATTAAGGTTGTGTCATAAGCCCCCTCTAAACCAACTGGTTGCACATCTTTACGCGACATGCCAATAGTTCGGGCGGCTAATAATTTAAAAGGGCGTTCGCGTTTATTGGTTTGTAGGGTTACTAAACCGCCACGCTTACCCCGTTTAAAAATCGGAAATGTTTTTAGTGTTTGTAAATCTTTATAAGATACATTTCGTTTTAAAACCACATAACGGTCGCCGCTTTTACGAGCCTTGCGCAGTAGCCTAGTGTATAATTTTGCCGATTTATCTTTAAATAAATCAGCTAACAAATAGCCTATCGAATCTACTTTGTTTTCAAATGTTTTTTTATCAATTGATGGGGCATTAATATCAATGGCTACTTCGTAGTAAGGTAACGATGTTGCTAATAAATTGCCGTTAACATCAAAAATATTACCCCTCACCGCTTCAATTTCAAACACGCGGGTGTTAAATCTTTCGGCTTTGGCACGCCACTCATCACCCTCTTTAAACTGAATAACACACATTTTATAAAAAATAGCCATAGCAAAAACACATAGCATAACGTATACTATGTAGGTTCTTGTTAATATGTCTTTTTTATTTTCCAATTATTTTTTTATTATAGTATCTTTTTCAATTTCAATTTTTAATGGTGCAACAACGGGTTCTTTTAAACCTATTGCCTCAACCTGTTTGGCTACTTCGCTTTGTTTACTCACAAACATTAAATCCGATTTAGATGAAATGTATTCTGTTCTTAATTCTTTTATTTCGTTACTAACTTTGTTTACTTCTCTAATTTTATCATCGGCATAATATCCATTTGCTATGTATAAAATGGCTATGCATGCTAAAAACAAAACAAACGGTATGTGTTGTGTTGCCCTATCATCACTTAAAAAACTACCTCCAAACACGTTTGATAAAGCCTTAGCCAAAACACCTTTTTTTACAGGTTTTGATGTTTTTGGGCTTACTTTTGGTTGTTCTAACTCCACGAGCTCTTCTAACTCTTCAATTTCTTCGTTTGGTATGTCTCTAAATTTATTTGCCACCTTTTTTACAAGTGTTTAGTTATTAGTTTTTAATTTTTAGTATTAGTGTTGCTTATTAAAAACTAAACACGCACAACTAAAAACTATAATTTTATTGCTATTCTTAATTTTGCGCTTCTTGCTCGCGAGTTTTCTTCAATTTCGTTTGCTGTTGGTACAATTGGTTTGTTGGTTAATGCTTTAAAGTATTTTGTAACAGTTCCAAATATTAAATCTTTTTCTTCGATCCCAGCCACATTGCCTGTTTTTATTAAATTTTTAACCAGTCTATCTTCTAAACTATGATAGCTCATTACAACTAAGCGGCCGTTTGGTTTTAACACATCAACACATTGCGTTAAGCATTCTTTTAACGATTCCATTTCCTGATTAACTTCTATGCGTATTGCTTGATAAACTTTTGCTAAATATTTATTGCCCTCAAACACAGGCGTACCGGGTTTTATTATTTCCTTTAATTGTTCGGTAGTATCAATGCTTTGGTTAATACGCGCTTCGCTAATTAATTTAGATAAACGAAAGGCGTTATCAATTTCGCCATACTCTCTAAAAATAGAAGTGAGTTTTTTTTCGTCGTAGTTATTTATCACTTTTTTTGCTGTTAAATCACTTTTTTGATTCATTCGCATATCTAAATCAGCTTCAAAACGAATAGAAAACCCACGCTCACCTTTATCAAATTGATGTGATGATACTCCCAAATCGCTTAGTATACCATCAACCTGAGTAATACCATATAACTTTAAATAGTTTTTAATAAATCTAAAATTGTGAGGTATAAAAGTTAAGCGCTCATCATTAGGTATATTTGCTTTAGCATCTTCATCTTGGTCAAACGCAAACAATTTACCCTTAGGTGATAAGTGTTTTAAAATATGGGTTGAGTGCCCACCGCCGCCAAATGTTAAATCAACATATATGCCATCGGGGTTTATTGCTAAGCCATCAATACAAGGCTGTAACAAAACGGGGATGTGATAATGATTACTCATCATCGCTATCATTAAAATTTATGTTACCTAAAACATCTTCGGCTAATTTTTCAATATCAACATCTTGAGATAAAAATTGATCGTATAATTGTTTATCCCAAATTTCAATTACGTTATTGCTACCAAGTACTTTTATATCGGTTGTAATTGCGGCATAATCTACCAACGATTTAGGTAATAAAACACGGCCTGTATTATCTGCATCGGCAACGGTTGCTCCGCCTGTAAATTTACGAACAAACACATCGTTTGCTTTTATTAAGCGGTTAAGTTTACTTAGTTTTTTATTTAATTTATTCCACTCATTAATTGGGTAAAGCACTAAGCATTTTTGATGCAAATTTCTGTTAATAACAAATCCTTTTTCAAAGCCATCGTCAAGTTGCTTGCGCAGATTGGCAGGAAACATAAAGCGCCCTTTAGCATCTACCTTGCATTCATATTCTCCAATAAGGCTTGTCATTAGTGATTTTATTTGAATAGCGTCAAAAATAATTAAAATTTTACCACTTTCTACCACTTTTAGCCATTTTTTACCACCATTGTTAATAAATCAATTTGCTTTTATAATTATTAAATGAATATTATTATAAGACGGTACGCTTAAAAAAAAGGCAAACAAGCTTATGTTGCTCGTTTTTTACCCATTTTAGTTAATCTTTTATTTCGATAAAATTTAGGCTATTACTTATTGAGATATTAACAATTGTTTTATCTTTACCAACCGCAAATGGAAAACAAAAAATTTATAGATGTTGAAAAGGTTTTAATAGACAAGGCTTTTAAATTACACCGTTGGCTGCCCCGTTTTGCTATTAATTGGCTCAAAAAAAAGTTGCACGAAGATGATATTAATGCAGCTATGGTTACTTTAAAAGATTTGCGTGGTTTAGAATTTAATAGCGAAGGCATAAAACTAATGGGCTCTCATGTTACATCTAGCAACCCTCAATTAGTGCCAAAAACGGGTAATATTATTATTGCTGCCAATCATCCGTTAGGTGGCTTAGATGGTATGGCGTTAATAAAAGCAGTTGGCGAAATAAGACCCGATGTGCGGTTTTTTGTAAATGATATTTTAAAAAATTTAAATAATTATGGCGAAATTTTTGTAGCCGTAAATAAAACAGGCTCTTCATCGGCAAGCTCATTACGTACTATGGAAAACACCTTTGAGTCGGATTGTGCAGTGCTATTTTTTCCGGCAGGTTTAGTATCGCGCAAGCAAAACGGCTTAGTAAGAGATTTACGTTGGAAAAAAAGTTTTGTAACCCAAGCCATCGATCATAAACGAATGATACAGCCAACATTTATTGAAGGCGAAAATTCGGCCTTTTTTTACAAATTTGCTAATTTTAGAAAATGGGTTGGCATTAAGGCAAACATAGAAATGCTATTTTTGCCCGACGAAATGTTTTGTGCTAAAAACAAAAATATTAAAATACATTTTAGTAAACCGTTTGATTCGGCACTACTTAACAGCACAAAAACACATTTGCAATGGAGCGATTTAATTTATGAATTTATATACTCCAAACAATTTATGCAAGGCATACCATTTGAAGAATACATGAAAGGTAAATAATTTTTACTTTTAAAATTGTGCTCGCTATAAATTACAAATTAAACACATAAAAAAATTATGGTAAATATTAGAGTAGGCTTTGGTTACGATGTGCACCCGTTAGGCGAGGGCAGAGAGTTATGGTTGGGCGGCATTAAATTAGAGTTTGATAAAGGCTGTGTTGGCCATAGCGATGCCGATGTATTGTTACACGCTATATGCGATGCATTGTTAGGTGCAGCTAATTTGCGCGATATAGGTTTTCATTTTCCTAATAACAACCCAAAATATAAAGGTGCCGATAGTAAATTGCTGTTAAAAGAAGTGGTTGCTTTATTAAACAACAAAGGCTACGGAATTGGTAATGTAGATGCAACCTTAAGTTTAGAGGCCCCAATGGTTAACCCACACATAACAGCTATGCAAAATATATTAGCGCCTATTATGAATATTACTACAGATGACATCTCTATTAAAGCAACCACTAACGAACGCTTAGGCTATGTTGGCAAAGGCGAAGGCGTTAATGCGTATGCAGTGGCGCTTATTTATAAGTTATAAGTAACCAGCCATAGAAGTATATGAAGTTAATCATTTGCATTTTATTAATATTTCCTAGAATCCTTTATTCACAATGTAATGTTTTGACAGCAACACTTACTTTGAATGATAGTTTATTTAACACGAATTCTGAAAGGTATACTTTTGCCGTCGGTGAAGGAAGAAATGCTCATTTAGTTGATCTTCCTAAAGTTCAAGACCTAAATTATTTTATGAAAATTGAAAACAACCAACTAAAATTCAAAATTATACATAATGGAGATTGCAAACCTATATTTGCAAACCTTGTTTATAGTGGAAAAGAGTATTTTGATTCATTAGGAACGCCATATTATATTTTAAAATTTGTGTTTTCAAATATTGAACCTTGCGAAAAACTTACGTGCACAAACTTCATTTTTGACGTTAATGCAATTAAATCTCATCGAATAAAATTCTTCGGATTTGACAATTTTATAAATTAGTAAATGGCCGAAGTGCTAACATCGGCTACCACTTATGCTTGCATTCGGCTTCGGCTTTTGCAAAAGTTTTGGTAGAAAGTTTTTTCATTTTGCAAAAGTCAATTAAACATTAATTCATTAGCTTAGCATTTCGGCAGACAAGTGTTTTAAACAGCAAACAACGCCCACTTGAAAAACGTAGTAGGCAAACTGCTTTAGCAATTTTATTTAAACTGATAAACATTAAAACATTTTTAGTAATTTAAACCCTAAATACATTATTATGTTAAACTCAAGTAAACAGAAAAAAATTTCGGAAGCTTTAAAAAAATATTCTAAGAAATATCTAAATGGAAAATTGACTGAATTAGATGAATCTGGAACACGGCTAATGATTAATGAGTTTCTTTCGGACGTATTATGTTATGCGCCAATTGAAGAAATTAAAACTGAATATATGATTAAAGGAACGTATGCTGATTATGTTATACAATTGAAAGGTGTGCGCCATTTTTTAGTAGAGGTAAAAGCATTATCCCTTTCTCTATCAGAATCACATTTAAGACAAACAATTAATTATGGTGCAAATGAGGGAATTGAATGGGCGTTATTAACAAATGGCAAACGTTTTGATTTTTATAAAATACTATTTAATAAGCCAATTGAATCGCGAAAAGTTTTTTCAATTGATTTAGACGATCCTAAACATCTTAAAGAATGTATTGATGTTTTACAGTTTCTTCATAAAGATTCAGTCTCTAACAAAGGTCTTGATATGTTATGGAACAAAAGTATTGCACTTGATCCAGCTAACATAGCAGGTTTTTTATATACTCCAAACGTTGTTAATTTTATAAAAAAATCACTTAAAGAAAAGTTTAAACATAAGTTTTCAGAAGAAGAAATTAAGACGTCGATTGACAAAATTGTATTTGAGGCTATAAGCCTTGAAAATATAAAACACGTGAAGCATAAAAAGGTGAAACAAGGCATACAAGCTATCGTTGTTACAACAGAGGAAACAACATTGTTAGAAGAACGTTTTGAAGTACATGAAGCAAAAGTAGAAATTCAAAACGATATACCTGCAATAACAATTTAACATAAATTAAAAAAAAGTGAAAGAAGTTTTTAATATTTCAATAGAAAATGAGAAAGTGGACGAACTTGGTTTTTTAAATATTTTGACTTTGTTTCTTTCTGTTTATATTATCTTAGCTTTAGTAATAGAAACTTTTTTTTCGATTCCTAATGAAATTTCTAGAGTCTTAAATTTTCTCGACAATATAATTTGTATAGTGTTTTTAATAGACTTTATTTTTCGTTTTAGCAAAACCACTAATAAATTAAAATTTATGAAATGGGGTTGGATAGATTTAATTTCAAGTATTCCAACTTTAGATTTTATGCGAGCAGGTAGGCTACTTCGTTTAATAAGATTATTACGTCTTATTAGAGCATTTCGTTCAACAAAAAATATTGTGGAACACGTTTTTAAAAATAAACTTTATGGCACATTAACAACGGTCAGTATTCTTTCCGTTTTAATATTATTATTGTCTTCAATAACTATTTTACAATTTGAGACGGCACCAAATAGTAATATTAAAACAGCGGAAGACGCAATATGGTTTTCGTATACAACTATTACAACAGCTGGCTATGGCGATAGGTATCCTGTTACAACAGAAGGTAGAATAATTGCTTGTATATTAATGTCAGTTGGAGTAGGTGTTTTTGGTACATTTACAGCATTTGTATCGACTTGGTTTTTAAAAAATAATATAGTCGAAGAAAAAAAATAATTATTGTTTTTATAACACAACTACAGTTAAGTAGTTTTGAGTAACAAGTTTGCTAAAATTGATATAGATGAAGTTCGCATTTAAGCCTTACAAAAAATTTGAATTAGACTAACGTCGCGTAAAAGACAAAATGTTTTAAAAGCTATTATTAAATTTACTTTATAAAAACATTTGATATGAAACAGTTTATTTTAATAGTTGCAATGCTAACTTTATTAGTTGCTTGTAAAAAGAAAAAACAAACAGAACCCGTTAACGAAACATTTAATACAACACAAACTACACTTTTATTGCAAGGTAGTTTTAGTACAAATGCTCACACAACTACGGGCAATGTTAAATTATATTCGCAAAACGAAACAAAAACTTTAGTTTTTGAAAACTTTAAAACAGATAGCGGTCCCGATTTAAGAGTTTATTTATCTAAAACACTTAATAATGCTGATTTTAAAGAAATAGGCGTTTTAAAATCTACTACAGGCAATTTTAATTATACCATTGATGCAACAATAAATACAACTGAATATAAATACGTTTTAATTTGGTGCGAAGATTTTTCGGTGCTTTTTGGAAATGCTATTTTGCAATAATTTAAATTAAACAGTTTGCTTACGAAACGAGTTGTTCAAAAAAACCACCTATTTGCAAATCATTATTTATAAAATGAATTTCGTAAATCCAAAAACGTTCGTTACCATTTTTATCGAGGGCACACATTAATTCGTTATTATTTGGATGTATGTAGTTTATCTGTTCTTCGCCAACAATTTTTTCGTGCGGAAAATTACCAACTAAATGCCCGCAGTGTTCGTTACCATATTGCCAGCCATATTTAGTTGCTAACTGAGTTGTGTAGTTATAAAAATTTGCTCCTGTTAACTGTAATTTGTTAGCCTCAAAAAACAATTTACCTTCGGCCCATGCCAACTCTGTATCTTGTTTTAATTTTATTTTAGTGGGGTTGTTACCTAACACAAATGTTTTTCCAATATCAGCCTCCCAGTTTTCGAATACGGGTCCAAAATCAAAAAAAACAATATCATCGTGTTGTAACATTAAATTAGGCGGATTTTCGTTATAAGGTAACAACGTGTTTTTGCCCGCTCGCACAATGCGTTTATGCCAATATTTTTTTATGCCAAATAATTCAAACGCTAATTCAAATACTTGCTCATTTAATTGTTTTTCGGTTTTCCCTTTAACTATAAGTTGCCTGCATTCAATTTCATTAAATAAAATAAGTGCTTTTTGTTCGGCCTCTATTAATTGTTGTTTAGGGTTTTTCATTTAATTTAAAAACTAAAATTATCGTTTACCTTCATCTTTCCAGCGGTAGTAGCAATCCATAACACGGTAATATAATTCATATCCTTCGTGTGTTAAAATAAAATCGTTACTTAAATAAAAACAATATTTTCTAAATCTATCAAAATCAATTTCATCGTCGCCAGTTAATTTACGTAATACTTCGGGGTTAAACTTTTTAGCAACTTCTTCTTGTATAAATATATCTTCAAATATTTTAGCTAATTTTCTTTGCTCTATTCCTTTTTTACTAAACTGCATATATAGTGCGCTAATGGGGCTTTCCATAGCATTTACAACACTTTGTTTTGAGCCCTTAATTATTCGTTTCATGTAATCGCGCTCGTAAGGTTTTAATTTAAAATCGCTTACAACAACTTGGTTTAATTTGTAAGCAGTTTGGCGCATTATTACCACGCACTCTTTAAACCCTTTGTAAAGCTTTACTGCTGGCAGTTTTAAGCGAGTGTAGCCAACAAACGAAAAAATAATTGAGTCTTTATCAAACGCATTTACTGTAAATTTTCCATTGGCATCGCTCATTTGTCCTTGCCCAGTTGTGGCATTAATTACATACACAAAAGGCATTACAGTAACACTATCTTCTTCTGTTACGGTTCCTTTTATGGTTAATTGCGAAAAACATTGTTGCGAAAAAAAGCAACAAAAAAATAATGTTACAGTTGTTATTCGTAATGAGTATGTTAGTTTTGAGTTTATAAAGTCAAATATAAATACTTATTCACAGGCAGTTAATAATTTAACCTTTTTTGTGGCGTTATAAAGCTTAAATTCACCTCAATTTATGGATAATTTTATTGTATCGGCTCGTAAGTATCGCCCTCAGTTGTTTAACACAGTTGTGGGGCAAACGCATATAACCAACACACTAAAACAAGCAATAAAAAACAATAAAATTGCACAAGCCTATTTGTTTTGCGGCCCACGCGGTGTTGGTAAAACAACCTGTGCACGTATTTTTGCAAAAACTATTAATTGCACTAATTTAACTACAGATGGCGAGGCTTGCGATGGATGCGAATCGTGTGTATCTTTTAACTCGGGGGCATCGTTAAATGTATATGAGCTAGATGCCGCATCAAATAACTCGGTTGAGGATATTCGAAATTTAGTAGACCAAGTGCGCTTTGCACCACAGTTAGGCGATTACAAAGTATATGTAATTGACGAGGTTCATATGTTAAGTAATGCCGCTTTTAATGCGTTTTTAAAAACATTAGAAGAACCACCAAAACACGCTAAATTTATTTTAGCAACTACCGAAAAACATAAAATTATACCTACTATTTTATCGCGCTGTCAGGTTTTTAGTTTTAACCGAATTAAAACCGAAGATATTTCTAATCACTTAGGATTTATTGCAAATACAGAGCAGGTTACCTTTGAGCAAGAAGCCTTAAATGTAATTGCACAAAAAGCCGACGGTGGCTTACGCGATGCATGTTCTATTTTTGACCAAATGGTAACCTTTACTGGTAACCATTTAACATACAAAGCCGTTGTTGAAAATTTACACGTTTTAGATTACGATTATTATTTTAAAATTACAGATGCCGCCGTTAACAATATGTTGCCACAAGTTATGGTTACGTTTGACGAAATTTTAAAACAAGGGTTTGACGGGCACAACTTTATTATAGGATTTGGCGAACACTTACGTAATATTTTAGTTAGTAAAGATAATTTTACATTACAATTGTTAGAGGTAAGCGATGCGTTAAAAAAACGCTATGCCGAGCAAGCGCAATTATGCCACACTACTTTTTTATTAAAAGCTTTAGCCGCAATAAATAAATGCGACATCCATTATAAAGCTGCTAAAAATCAACGATTGCAGGTAGAAATGGCCTTAATGCAAATATGTTATTTAAATGCCGCATCATTAGATGCGGAAAAAAAAAAGATGAATTCGTAACTAATTCAGATTTAGAAACAAATAACGCACAACAAACCTTACCCGTTGTAAAATTTAACGCTCAACCTGTAATTACTACAAGTAACAAGCCTGTTGTTGGTTTTAATGATCTTAAAATTAAATCGCAATTTTTACTAAACGAAACCCAGCAACAAACTAATACTACAACTGAGTTACAAAAAACCGAAACTGTTGTTGAAGAAAATACAGTTGATATAGATTTAACACAAACTCGTGTTGATGAATGTTTGAAATTATATGCCGAACAAAAATCAAAATTAGGGAGTAAACAATTATATGCCACACTATCATCAAGCAAAATAACATTGGTTGATAAAACCATTGTGTTAGAATTGAATAACGAAACTCAAAAAGAAATGCTAACTGGCATAAAGCAAGATGTGTTAGATGAGTTGCGAAAACTATTGCAAAACAAACAGGCTCAATTAGAAATTAACGTTGCCCTACTACAAGGTGAGGTTAAAGCTTACAAGCCTTCGGATAAATTTAAGCAAATGGCCGAAAAAAATCCAGCATTATTAGAATTAAAAAGGCGCTTTGATTTAGATATTGAATATTAATCTCAATTTTTAACGATGCTCCATTTCATAAATAAATTTTTTAAACTAATTTTTATAACAATTTTAAGTTGGCTACTTGTTCGTACATTTATAATACAAGGCTACACCGTGCCTACAAGCTCAATGCAAAACACTTATAACGAAGGTGATGTAGTTTATGTTAACAAATTGGCATTTGGAGCACGATTGCCAATTACGCCATTATCTATTCATTTTGCACAAGTAAAAAAATATGTAAACTGGATAAGCTTACCTTATTTTAGATGTATTGGTTATACCAAAATTAATAATAACGATGTGTTAGTTTTTAATTTGCCTTCGGATAAACTTTTGCCAATTGATGAGCGAAAGCCTTACATTAAACGTTGTGTAGCGTTGCCTGGTAATTTTTTTGAAATAAAAAACGATACTATTTTAATTAACGGCAAAGCTAATAATACTGATAAAAATTACAACCTAATTTATTTAAACCCTATTCAACAACAGTATTCGCCAAATTATTTCCCTAATAGCCCAGCATTTAAGTGGACTCTTTTTAATTTTGGATTGTTATACATTCCAAAAAAAGGTGCCACCATTGCATTAACTAAAAGCACATATACATTATATAAAACCGTAATTCAAGATTACGAAAACAATACTATTTCATTTGCAAACGATACCATTAAAATAAACAATGTGCCGCAAAGTTATTACACATTTAAGTTAAATTATTTTTTTATGTTGGGCGATAATCGACCAAACTCTATCGATTCGAGATACTGGGGCTTGTTGCCCGAAAATCACATCATTGGCATTGTTCAATAGCACTATTATTTGTCGTATAGGCGACAAATAATAGCGAATAACAAAAGTGCTTACAATAAATTATAATTTTTACATATTGAAAATCAATGCTTTAAATTAACGCATACAGTTTTATGATTTTGTGAAAAAACCAAACCATGAATTACAACGTAAATAATATCATTGGGCAACAGCTAACTGAAGATTAAATTATAAACACTTTTATTTTATGAGAAAAACTACTAAAAAAATTCTCGCATTATCAACTGTAATTGCAACAGCGGTTACTTTTGGATTATGGGATTCTAAGTCGTCTTATGCGGAGGCATCTAGCCATCGCGAAGCACCACTTATTGCAAACGACCCTTTGGCAGATAATACCGATTTGTATGCCTTTAGAAGTCCAGACGACACAAACTTTGTAACCATTATTGCTAATTATGTGCCTTTGCAATTACCGCAAGGTGGGCCAAATTACGCATCGTTTGGAGAAAACATTCGTTA
>JAYSUQ010000037.1:0-19199 GCA_043718985.1 Bacteroidota bacterium
GATTTAATTACAAATACTTTATTGTAAATCTAAATTCACTTCGGGCTCAACAACTGTTTCGTTTAATTGTTGCGATGTAATAATAGGTAACTCTTCGTAAGTTTCTTTTTTATGTTTTTTCTTTTTAATAGGTAACACTGTTGCTGTGTTTATTGCAGTTATACTAACAGATTTAACGGGTGCAATGGTGTTATTAGGTTTTGCAACATTAGTAATTGTATTTATAGTTAAAGTATTTATTGCAACTGTTGTTTGTATTGGCTTAGTTACTAAAACTGTGTTTAAAACGGCGGCATCAACTTTTTTAGTCGCACTTATTACCTCTGTTTTTTTAGAAGGAGCATCAACTTTTTTCGCCGTTAATTTTACATTATTTGCGTTTGGTATTAATGGTTTTTCGGTTAAAACTTCATCGCTCTTTTTAAAATCAACAAAACTAAAAAGTATAACAGATAAGCCACCAATTAATGATACAAAAACAATGGGAATAATAAATGAACGACTAATACTAACATTAATTTTCGGCATCGAGTAATTACTAAACACACTTTTTTGCTCGCTATAACTCGATTTTTCAAACCGTTGCCAAGCCAAGTCGTTAGTATCTAACTCAGCATCGTGCATCATTAATTTAATTTGACGCTCGTCTAACTCATAGCTAAACTGGTTGCTCATTGTTTTTGTGTTTTAAGTTTTTTTCAATTCCTTTTTGTAAATTAAAACGTGCTTTTTCTAAATTTACTTTTATGGTTTGTTCGTTTGTTTCTAATATTAACGAAACATCGGTTAAATTAAAACCATCAATAACATTTAAATTAAAAACCAAACGTTGCGAAGGCACTAAGTCTTGTAGCGATTTTAAAATAACATCTTTATTAGTCGATTTTAAATCAATGTATACACCATCTAAAAATAAATCGTAGGTATTATCTAGTTTTTCAACAGCTTTAACTGTACTGGCAACATAGTACTCGTTACGTATGGCTTTAATTTGTTTTATAAGCGATTTTATAAACACATTTTTACAAAAATCAAAAGCCGATAGTTGATTATGATTGTTTTTGTATTGATTTAAATTAGATAAAACATCAGCAAAAGCAGCAGAAAATAAGTTATCTGCCTGTTGTTGATTTTTACAATACCGTAATGCAATGTATGCCAACTTACCATAGTAAGCATCAAAAAGTTCTTTTTTTGCCGATTTGTCGTTTTTTAAACAAGCCGCTATTAATTCAGAATCTTGCATTAAATTAGGTTTTCACTAAGTTATACACAAATTATAAACTAAAGGTTACGATTATTTAAACATATTAACTTTTTGATGGTGATTAATAGGGATTTTTTTACGAATTAAAAATTTCCCAACTTTTAAATTACCAGTAACATCTACCGTTCCTGCACTTTTTCCGTTTAGTAATTGTAATAAATCAAGCGGGTTTAAATCTTTAAAATTTGAATTTAAGTTAAATGAATATGCCGCTTCCGAATTTTTATTAATTTTTACACGTTTACTCATTTTGGCCTTTCCTAAATTAATGCCACCGTACATAATATTAAATGCTGATGGGTAAATTGAAAAACCAACCGAATTTGGGTTTTTTATTTTCAGTTTTATATCGGCATCTATACCAGTTGAGGTCATTTTATTTAAATGAAAATCATCTACACCACTTACCAAAATATCTTGATAAGATTTACAACCAATAAACAAAGTACATATTACTATTAGCGATATTAATTTTATAGATTTCATTTTTTAAATTTTATAATGTAAAAATGCATTTTTAGTTACATTTATTTTTAATTGTTTTGTAAAAATAATTTAATTAAAAGTATATTTAATTTATGCAAACCAAAAATTTTATTGTTTATAAATCGTCGGCTGGTAGTGGCAAAACTTTTACGTTAGTTAAAGAGTATTTAAAAATAGCCTTAGCCGATAAACAAAATTTAAAATTTGCATATAAAAAAATATTAGCTGTTACCTTTACAAATAAAGCAGCTGCCGAAATGAAATGGCGCATTATTAAAGCTTTAAAAGATATTAGTAATAAACAAAACGATTTTTTAACAAACTTAATTGCAACCGAATTAACAATTACAGAAGCCGATTTACAGCAACGCTCGCAGGCAACGTTAACTCAAATTTTACACAATTATTCAGATTTTTCGATTGGTACTATTGATAGTTTTACGCACCGAATAATTAGAACATTTGCACTCGATTTAAAATTACCCTTAAATTTTAAAATAGAAACCGATACAAATACAATATTTAATAAAGTAATTGCATTATTGGTTCAAAAAATTGGAACCGATAAACTCATAACCGATTATTTTATAAAATATTCGCAATTACAAATTGAAGATAATAGAGATTGGAATTTAGAGAAATCGTTATTTGAATTTATAAAAGAAATTAATAAAGAAGGTGTTAGTGATTTAGTTAACAAATTAGAAGACTTTACCATTAACGATTTTGAAACTATAAAAAAACAATTGCTTTTATTTATAAAAGAATATAAAAATTATTTTAAACTACAAGGCACGCAGGCTTTACAAATAATTGCAACAAATGGGTTAACCGATAAAGCATTTTGGCACGCTAAAGCGGGTATTTATAATTTATTTAATAAGTTAGTTGTTGGTAACGAAATTTTAAAAGATGAATTATTTACAAGTCGCATTAACGAAACGTTAGAAGAAGACAAATGGCATGGAAGTAAGCTTACGCCAACCGAATTTGCAATACTAGAAACTATAAAACCTGAGTTACAAAAAGTAATTGATAATGTACTTGCTAAAATAAACGAAAGCGAAAAACGGTATAACGTTTACTCGCTTATTTATAAAAATATTTATGCAATTGGTTTAGTTAATGAATTAGCAAAACTTACCAACGAATATAAAACCGACGAAAACATATTGTTTTTATCAGAATTTAACCAACGCATTTCAAACGTTGTAAGTAACGAGCCTACGCCTTTTATTTTTGAGCGCTTAGGCGATAAGTACCAACATTTTTTATTGGATGAGTTTCAGGATACATCGGCTATGCAATGGCAAAATATGTTGCCTTTAGTAGATAACTCGCTAGGTAGCGCAAAGTTAAATTTAATTGTGGGAGATGGTAAACAAAGTATTTACCGATGGCGAAATGCAAATGTTGAGCAGTTTGTTAACCTACCAAACATTAAAACCGATAACAAAACTAGTATAATAGCACAACGCGAAGAGTCGTTAATTAGAAATTATAGCCCGCAAATTTTAAATACAAATTTTAGAAGCGATTCGGTAATAGTAAATTTTAATAATACCATATTTGAGCATTTATCACAAAATTATTTAAACACTGATTTTCAAAAAATTTATGATAATCAAACTCAAAAACACAACCAATTGGGTAAAGGTTTTGTTAGTATTGATTTTCCTGAACAAGTTAAGGACGATGAAGTTGATGTTAATTTGAAATTAACAAAACACTATATACAACAAGCATTAACAGATGGGTATGATTATGCCGACGTTTGTGTAATTGTTCGTACTAATGGAAACGGCAACTCTATAGCTAATTTTTTAATTGAACAAAAAATACCAGTTATTTCGGCCGATTCACTTTTACTATCTAATGCATTAGAAATTACAGTTTTGAAATCGTTTTTAAAATACATTTCAAATAACAACGATTTAATTTCGGCATCGGTTGTAGTTAATTATTTATACCAAACAAACTATTGCAACCAACACAATTACATTGAAAATTTACAATTATTAAATAAAAAAAGAGTAACTAATTTATTTACTATTATTAATAAATGCGGTATTACGTGCGATGAGGTTAAATTAAATGCGTCAAATTTATTTGACACTTGTGTATATGTTTGCGACATTTTAAATTTAAATAAAAACAATCCCCAATACATTCGCTTTTTTTTAGATGAGGTATTAACCTTTTTGCAAACAAATACATCAAACATTAATTTGTTTTTAGATTGGTGGCAACGCAAACAAGAGAAAGCATCGGTAATTATACCTGAAGGTATTAATGCCGTAAATATAATGACGGTTCACGCATCAAAAGGTTTAGAGTTTCCTATTGTAATATCGCCTTACGTTAATAGTGCAACCGAAAAACCACAATCTATTTGGGTTAATGTTGATGAAGAAGAACTTAATTTACCTGTTGCCATTATACCAACATCAAAAATGGCCGAGCTAACTATTTATGAGCCTTTAGTTGTAAAAGAAAAACAACAACAAGCCTTAGATAATATAAATGTGCTTTATGTAAATTTTACACGAGCCGTAAATAGACTACACATTATATCACCAAAACCTACAAAAATTGCCGAAAAAAATAGCTACACTTGGCTGCAACATTTTGCGCTAACACAAGCGCATTATAATACCGAAGCAAATACTTTAACCTTTGGTAATTTTGAAGTTAAAGATAGAACGCAACATCAAAAAAAAGCCTTAACACAAATTAATGTGCCCAACTTAAATTTTAATTTAAACCAAAGTGTAGTTAAAATTAAAGGCGCTTCGCAATATAATTATAATGAAGATGTTGAACAGGCTCGCCAATACGGCATTTTAATTCACTTTATTTTATCGCAAATTACTGATAAACAAAATATTGCATCGGTCGTACAAAAAACATTGTTAAATGGTGATATTAATGCACAAGAAGCCGAACAATTGGAGGTAGAAATTACAAGTTTATTAAACATACCAACTATTACAAATTACTTTAAGCCAGGTGTTGTAGTTAAAAATGAAATGGAAATTTTAACCAGCGATGGGCAAATTTTGCGCCCCGATAGAGTAGTTATTATTGATACAGAAGCCATTGTTATTGATTATAAAACGGGAAAAAAACAAGCGCAAAAGCATTATCAACAAATGCAGGAGTACGAACATGCATTGTTAAACTTAGGTTATCAATCGGTTAAAAAAATAGTGTTATACATACACGATAAAGAAGTTGTGGTTGTATAATTTTTTACATAAACGGTAAAATAATCGTTAAGGAAACTTAAAATTCAAAAAAAGTTTCCTAAGTTTGCATCGCTAAACAAATAACTAATAAGTTGGCTTTTATACAAATTAACAAAATGAAAAATTATACCCTTTTTTTACTGCTAAGTGTTTTTAGTTTTACTATTAATGCGCAAGATAAACGAACGATAAGTGGTTACATTAAAGATTTGAAAAATGGAGAAACTTTAATTGGTGTAACAATATTTAAAAAAAATTCGCAACAAGGTACAAACTCTAACGAGTATGGTTTTTATTCTATCACATTAAATAATAATGTAGATACCCTTGTTTATTCATTTATTGGTTATAAAACACAATTTTTACCTATTACAGCAAACGGAAATCAATTAATAAATATTGAGTTAGGCGACCAAGGCAAAGATTTAGAAGAGGTAATTATATCGTCAGAAAAAGAAGATAAAAACATTACAAGTATGGAAATGAGCGTTGCTAAATTGGATATTAAACAAATTCAAAAAATGCCCGCATTACTTGGCGAAGTAGATATTATAAAAAGTATACAACTGCTACCTGGTGTTACAACCGTTGGCGAAGGTGCAAGTGGGTTTAATGTAAGGGGTGGTAATATAGATCAAAATTTAGTATTAATGGACGAGGCTCCGGTTTACAACTCATCACATTTATTTGGTTTCTTTTCAATTTTTAATCCCGATGCCGTAAAAGACGTTAAGTTAATTAAAGGAGGTATACCAGCGCAATACGGCGGCAGGGCTTCATCTATATTAGATATTAGAATGAAAGAAGGTAACAATAAAAAAATGGAAATTAATGGCGGTATTGGTACGGTGTTTAGCCGTTTATCTATTGAAGCGCCAATTATAAAAAACAAAGCATCGTTTATTGTTGCTGCTCGCCGAAGTTATATTGATGTGTTAGCTAAACCATTTTTGGCAAAGCAAAGTGGCGATTTAAAAAATGCAAAATTTTATTTTTATGATTTAACCGCAAAATTTAATTGGCATATTAACGATAAAAATACGGTGTTTGCAAGTGGCTATTTTGGACGAGATGTTTTTGGCGCTGGCTTTAAATTTAATTGGGGTAACAGCACGGCAACCGTTCGTTGGAATCACATCATTAACAGCAAATTATTTTTAAATACAAGTGCTTTTTATAGTAACTACCGTTACGAGTTAGGGTTTAAAGATGAAGGTACAAGTCAAAAATTTGAATGGGTATCAAACATTATAAATTATAGTATTAAACCCGATTTTACGTATTACTTGAATTCTAAAAATACCATGCGTTTTGGTGGTCAAGCAATATATTTTACATTTCAACCAGGCAAAGCGGTTATAACTGCCTACGATGGCACATCTAAAGACATTAGTTTAAATAAACAATTTGGTTTAGAAACAGCTTTATATATTGATAACGAACAAAAAGTATTAAATCGCTTAACAGTTCAGTACGGTTTGCGATGGTCGATGTTTAATTATTTGGGTAAAGGCACGCGTTATGTATACCGCGATACAATACCAAACGAAAGCAAACCATTTGATCATCAAGATAGTATTGGAAGTTATAAAAGCATTAAAAATTATAATAATCCTGAACCGCGCTTAGCAGTTAACTATACTATAAATGATAAAAGCTCGGTAAAGTTAGGTTATAATCGAATGAGCCAATATTTACACATTGTATCAAACACTGCAGCATCTACACCGCTCGATATTTTTACACCCGCAACTAACAACATTAAACCGCTAGTAGCCGATCAAATAACGCTAGGTTATTTTAGAAATTTTAAAGATAATATGTTTGAAACTTCGGCCGAAATTTATTATAAAGATTTAAAAAACCAGTTAGATTATGTTGATAATGCCGACTTATTATTAAATAAATATTTAGAAGCATACTTAATACAAGGTAAGGGGCGCGCTTATGGTTTAGAGTTATATGCAAAAAAAGGTAAGGGAAAATTAAACGGTTGGGTAAGTTATACCTTATCAAAAACCGAACGCAAAAGCCGTGGTATTAGTAACAGCGATTGGTATTTATCTAAATACGATAGAACACATAATATAAACACTGTTTTAATTTACGACATAAATAAACGCTTTAGTTTATCGGCAAACTTTGTTTATTTAACTGGCACACCAGCTACATTCCCAACAGTTAAACTAGAGATACAAGGTTACGTTATACCTTATAATACAGACAATAAACGCAATAACTATCGTAATACAGCGTATCATCGTTTAGATGTTGGTGCAACGTATAATTTTAAAAAGAATGATACCCGCCGTTATAAACAAACATTAGTGTTAAGTATTTATAATGTATATAATCGCCGTAATGCATTTTCAATTTATTTTCGCAACAATCCTAGTTATCCTGTTAATACAGAGGCTATACGTTACTCGGTTGTTGGTTCAATAATACCTGCCCTTACTTATAATTTTAAATTTTAAAACTATATCATTTAAATTATTTAATCTTTTAAAAAATAATAAAATAAAAAATTTCAAAATGAAAACATCAACATTATTTTTAGCATTTATTAGTGTAATTATTTTTAGCTCGTGCGAAAATAAAATTCAAGTTAAATTAGATGAAGGCGCGCCTTTGGTAACAATAGATGGTTTTGTAAATGATATGCGCCAAGCTCAAAAAATTAGAGTAACCTATGCCGATAATTATTTTAGCCAAAAACCAAGTGAGCCAATTAAAGGCGCTACGGTAGTTGTTAAAGATATTACAACTGGTAGGGTATATAATTTTACGGATAACAACAATGGCGATTATAGTTTTGATGTTAATGCAACTAACGATACTATTGGCTTTGTAGGCCACGATTATGAATTAAGTGTAACGCACCAAGGCACTATTTTTAAATCTACATCAACACTAAACCGAACTTCACAAATTGATAGTGTTAATGCAGAGTTTAAAGAAGCAGGCGCATTTGGTGCAAAAGAAGGGTATAAAGTTTCGTTTTTAGCGTTTGATATTCCAGGTCCAGTTTCTGATTTTTACTGGGTAAAATCGTACAGAAATGGAGTGTTGTTTAATAAAGGAAATGAAATTAATTTAGCATACGATGGCGCTTATAGCTCGGGTGCCGATGGTTTATTTTTTATACAACCAATTGCCGAAGGAGTTACTCCGCAAGGAGAAATTTTTAAAAAGTTTGATGATTGTAGAATAGAAATACACTCGATAAACGAAATAACGTATAATTTTTTATTACAAGTTCAACAACAAACTACTAACTCTGGCTTGTTTGCTACAACCCCCGAAAACGTAAAAACTAATATTACAAGTAGTAATGATAAAGTAAAAGTTACTGGTTGGTTTTGTATGAGTGCTGTTGGTGTTAGGAATAAAATAGTGCAATAACTATTTTTAGTATTATATTTATTTTAATCTAATTTAATTTTTGTAGATACTGCTGATGATATTGTAAACTTACGTTCAATTGTTCTAATGTTTTCTTTTGCATATTCGTACCTAAATTCTAATTTATAGTTGCCTGGTTGCAGGTATATAATTTCGTTATTGTAGGCGTTATTTAAATTACAAACCCATTCAACTTTTTTACCATCATCTAAAAAAATACTGCCATAACCTTTGCCTCCCTTGGTAATATAGGCATTTCCAGATGTTGGCACTTTTATAGTATTTGTGGAACTTTGTTTAATTTCAACATCATTTAATTTTATACGGGGTAGGGTTAATATTTCTATATCATATTTGCCAACTAAATATTTTTCGGTTTTACCAAATTCTTGTACGTTAATGGTATTCATTTCGTTTTGTTTACGAATAACACTTGTTGGGTAATATTTACTAAGTGCGCCATCTAACTCTAATTTTAAATAACCTTGGGCTGCATTAACTGGTATAACGTTATGTTTACCTTGCTCAATTACAATGTTTTTTTTCTCTATTGCTGGTAATGTATGTACAATTAAATTATATGTTTTAAAAGGGTTTAATACCAGCGTATCGGGGTTGCCCTTATGGTTAATTGTGTGTAAATAATTGTATTTAATTTGATTTGTTTGCGAATCGTAAAAGGTCATATTTACATCTGTTTCGGTAGGTTTTTTTTCAATATCTAATAAATCTACTTGTACTGTGGTTTGGTTAATGGCTTCGGTTAGCACTAAATTTAAAACATCTTTAAAATTAGCCTCGTTACTCACATCATAAAATTTACCCATACATGCAAAGGCTTCGGCAAAATTTTTATCTAGGCCAACACCAATAACAAATGGTTTTATAAATATGCCTTTTTTTTGTAATTCGGTTGATACCTCGCAAGGGTTGCCGCCGCACTCCTCAATGCCATCGGTAATTAAAATAACAATGTTTCGGCAATTGTTGCAAGGTATAAAATCATTAACACATTGCCCAAGCGAGTAAGCAATAGGTGTTGTGCCAAGGGGTTCTAACTTAAGTATACGTTGTTTTATTTTTGTTGATGTTTGAGATACTGGACCAAATGGCACTTCAAGCTTGGTATCTTTACAGTTTCGTTCGGGTTTAATAAACGTTTGGTGTCCGTAACAACGTAGTGCTAATTCTAAATTTGGTATTGTTGTTAAGCTATCTAAAAACTCGCCCATTATTTTTTTAGCAACATCAATTTTAACATTACTATTCCAGGGTGCATACATACTATACGAATCATCAAAAATAAAAAGTATGCGATTTGTTGTTTGAGATTTAATTGACTCCGAAAATCCAAATAATAAAACTAAAGTTGTAATATAAATGGTAATTAATTTTTTCATATTAACTTGTATTTTATTTAAATGAATTTTTGTATTTACCCCTAAGCCATTTAATAGTTGGTGCCTCAAAGTAAAAATGAATAATTGTGGCTGTAAATAAAATTGCAAAAATTGTTATAATAATAGAAATCCAATAGTTTAAATAAAGCGCTATGAACGGTAATATAATTTTTAAAAATAAATTTTGATGTAGTAAATAAACACAATAAGAAATATTACCTAACCATGTGGTTACTTTGGTTTTAATATTTTTTAGTTTACCGTTAATTATTAAATAAAATGCGCCATAAAATAAAAGTAAAGCGATAACGTACTGAGTTATAGTTGCATTGCCTCGGTTAGGATGCATTGGGTCGTAAATATATATTTGGCATAAGAAAGCTAACAGTAGAAAAAACCAGTAAAGTTTATTATGAGGATATTTAGTTAAATGATATAATAAAATGCCTGTGTAAAATAAAGGAAAAAAAACAAGCAATGGGTTTGAGCAAATTGAAATTAAAATTTCGTTTTTAAAATTAAGTACGTCGTATATATAAAATCTGTTTAATGCCGATAAAATAACAAACACAAAGCCAATTGAAATAATATGTTTTTTTAATTTTAAAACAATTAAAATTAACATAAAAACGTAAAAAAATAATTCGGTAGTTAATGTCCAGTACGAATCGTCAATATTGGGATAGCCAATATAATATGGTAACATTGTTAAGTTTGCTAAAAAACTTTTAATCAAAAAAAAGGTAGAATTATTAAAATTATTTAAATTGGAAGATAAATAAATACCCAATGTTGTTATGCAAATACATAGCCAAAAAGTGGGATATAAACGTGTTATGCGATTGAAAATAAATTCGTGCCAATTAGATATTTTATCAATAGATAAAAAAATTACAAAACCACTAATAATAAAAAACAACTCAACGCCTACGCATCCAAAACTAAAAACAGTACGGTTTGATTCTATTAAAATTGGCACGTGTGATAGTAATACTAAAATAGCTGCAAGCCCTCTTAATGCATCTATTTCGTAAATTCTATCTTTCAAATTCTAGTGTTTAATAATCTCCTAAAGTTTCGGCATTTTGTGCTAAAGCTAGTGCTAATTGCTCGTCGTTGGGCGATGAGCCGTGCCATTTGTGAGTCCCCATCATGTAATCAACACCATTTCCCATTTCGGTTTTCATGATATTTACAATTGGTTTACCTTTTCCTAAAAATGATTTTGCTATTGTAAATCCTTCTAACACAGATGCCATATCATTTCCTTTTTCGGTTTCAACAACTTGCCAGCCAAATGCCTCAAATTTCGCTTTTAAATTACCAAGTGATAATACATGATCAACATCACCATCAATTTGCCTACCGTTATAATCAATAGTTGCAATGTAATTATCTACTTTATTAGCAGCGGCATACATCATCGCTTCCCAAATTTGTCCTTCTTGTAATTCGCCATCGCCGTGTAGGCTATATATTATTGCGTTATCGTTATTTAGTTTTTTAGCTAATGCAGCACCAATAGCAACACTCATACCTTGCCCTAACGAGCCACTTGCTATGCGCACTCCTGGTAAATGTTCGTGCGTAGTTGGGTGGCCTTGCAAGCGGGTATTTAGTTTGCGAAATGTTTTTAATTCATCAACAGGAAAATAACCACACCGCGCTAGCACACTATAAAATACTGGTGAAATATGGCCATTACTTAAAAAAAATAAATCTTCGCCAACACCATCCATCGTAAAGTTTTTAGCATCGTGTTTCATTACATTATTATATAATGCAACTAAAAATTCGTTGCACCCCAACGAGCCACCCGGATGGCCCGAACTTACTGCGTGCACCATACGAACTATATCTCTACGAACTTGAGTTGCAATTTTTTCTAAGGTAATAATATCAGCCATTTTGTTTTTTTTACAAAAATACCATTTGATTATTTATATAACACTAATGTTAATTAATAGTTACAGGATGTTTAAAAATAAAAAAAGAGCACTTGATAATTCAAGCGCTCTTTAAATTGTTTTATTGTATATTTTATTTTTTAAACTTCTAAATCTTCAATTGTTGCATCGGCTGCATTTTTTTTAACCGATTCGATGCCATTATCTCTTGCGGTTTCGCTTTCATACAACTCGCTAGTACCAATAACCTGGCCATTTGTAGCCTTTAAGTTAAAGTAAGGTTTTTCGTTTTTCGAAGTTAATTTTTCAAAACGAGCATCAATTGCCGAATTTCTTTTAACCGATTCTATTCCGTTTTCGCAAGCTGCGCGAGTTGTGTAGCCTTCACTTGCTAAAATTTCTTGACCGTTACCTGCTTTTAAACGAAACTGAAATTCGTTGTTTACTCTTTTTGAGATGATAAATTTTCCCATTTTTTTGTTTTTTTAGATTTATATTATTTATTTAAAAATGCGTAACTTATAATGTTAGCGCCCATTTTTAGCGCTTTTTCTCTTGCTTCTGGGCTATCTTTATGCACTTCGTAATTTTCCCAACCATCGCCTAAATCGCATTCAAAATCATAAAAACAAACTAAACGGTTTTTATATATTAAACCAAATCCTTGGGGTGCTTTGCTATCGTGTTCGTGTATTTTTGGTAGGCCTTTGTCAAAATTATATTTTTGATGGTAAATAGGATGTGTAAATGGAAGTTCAACGAGTTCTAATTCAGGAAATATTTTTTTTAATTGTGTTCGCACAAAAACATCCATACCATAATTATCAGATATGTGTAAAAAACCACCAGCCATTAAATAGTTTCGTATGTTATCGGCTTCGGTATTTGTAAATATAACATTGCCGTGCCCCGTCATATGAACTAATGGGTAATTAAAAATTTCGGTGCTACCAGCCTCAACAATTGCTTGTTCGGTATTTATTATTGTTTTTAAATTTTGATTACAGAATTTAATTAAATTGGGTAACGAGGTTTCTAAGTTTGCATACCAATCGCCGCCGCCGTTGTATTTTAATAATCCAATTTGATAGGCTTGAGCGGTACAAAAATTAAATGCAAAGGTGTAAATAAATATATAAAATAGCGTTTTCAAGTTTTATTATTTTTTGGCTAGTTTATAGCTTTTCTTTTCTTCTTTTATAATTGGCGGCCCAATTTCCGGTATAAAAACGGTATCTTTATAATCGGCATAACCATCGGCACTAACGGTAATATTATAACTACCCGATGTTAAAGCCATTACAAATTTCCCATTAATAGGGTTTGGTGCAAACGTAAATTCTTCGTTATTTGTGGGGTTAATAGCAGTAATATTTGCTACATAATCTTTAGGAGGGTTTAAACTATCGCCTAACGTTATGTAACCTAAGTATAAGGTCATTTTTTGCGTTTCGTCTTTAAGTTTTACTCTATAAATATCTAAGTCGCCTTGCCCTCCAGCACGGCAGGCACTAATGTATGCAACTCTATTATCTGGTGTAAGGCTAATACTTCTATCATCGTCGGTAGTGTTTAAAGGGTATCCTAGGTTTTCTGCTTTTGTCCAGGTGTTGGTTTCCGAGTTCCAATTGCTTTTAAATAAATCAAAACCTCCCATTGTGTTATGCCCCTCGGATGAAAAATATAAGGTAACACCATCGCTAGATAGGTATGGAAAATCTTCGTGGTATTCCGAATTTATTTCGGGGCCTAATTTAAAGGGTGCACCCCACATACCATTAGGTAATTTGCGACACATATAAATATCTGTTTGAGATTCTCTGTTTTCGCCTCTTACAAAAAATAAGGTATTACCATCGGCACTTATTGCGCCCGAGTGTTCAATTTTTTCGTTTATTATTTCATTATACGGAATGTATTTTAACCATAAGCCATTTTTTTTAGTAGCTGAGTACAAATCGCCATACTTATCAATATGATCAATGTAAATTTGCATTTCGCTACCATCAGCTTTTAATCCAACAACTTGCTCATCTAAACTCGAGTTTATTTTTGTACCCATGTTTTCGGCTTTTTTCCACTTGCCGTTTTCAACATTACTCATATATATATCAGATGCGTAGTAGCCATCAACTTCAACCCGAGCTGCTGTTTGGCCTTTGCGGCGAGTGGTAAAGGCTAAAAACGATTCGTCTTGCGATATAAAGGGATAATAATCGGCAAATTCCGAATTAATATCTTTACCCAAATTAGTAAACGAACAATTTCTTGGTTCTAAAATAAAATTTACGGCATTGTTGCAAATTTCAATTTCGCGATCAGCTATTTTTTTCTTTTTAGGATCAAGCTGTTTAAATTTTCCAAAAGCAGTTATTGCTAATTCAATTTTATTAGATAAACGATACGCTTGCCCCAATTTTTGCCAAACTTCGGGGCTTGCTTTTTGATCTTTAGAACAAAGCTCTAAATGTTTTATAGCTTCGCTTTTATTAATGTGTGTGTTTAAATAACATTGTGCTATTTTATAATTTACCTCAAAGTTATTTTTATCTTTTTTTAAAAGTTCTTTATAAATAGGCAAAGCCATAATAAAGTTATTATGTTTAAAGTGTTCGTCGGCATCTTCAATTTCGTAATGCTTGCTTGTTTGGGCAAACACTGAAATAGAATTTAGTACGACAAAAAATAAAAAAATAAACTTTAACATAATTATATAGACTACAATTTAAATATAATATTCAAATATTGTTCCTATTTTTTTTGCGATAATTTAAACAAAAGTTCTTTTTCTTGTTTAGATAGGTTTTCGTACCCATTTACTGAAATCTTATCAAGCAACTCATCAATAGTTTTTTGATTTGTTGAAGTGCTTGTAAATACAGCATTTTTTTCGTTTTTATACACCACTTTTAATCTTGATTGTTGCCTTTTTTTTAACGAAAACATGGTCGATATATCTTTACCATTTTTTAACATGTATCCAAATAATAAACCAAATGCAGCACCTCCAAAATGAGAAATTTTACCACCCGTATTTACATTTAAATCTATTATGGTTGATAATGCAAAAATAAGTAATGCATAGTATTTGTATTTTATATCCAATATGCCAAAAACACTAACTGTTAAGTTGGGCAAATACATTGCTAACGAAGCAACAATACCAAGTACGGCTGCCGATGCACCAAACAAAATTGAGTATTGAAATGTGTTGGGCAATATGGCCGATAATATCAATAGTATTAAACCGCCAAACAAACCACTTAGAATATAAACGCACATTAATTTTTTTTCGGATAGAAAATTTAAAAACGTGCGAGCAGTAAAGTACAATAACAACATATTATAAAATACGTGCCCTAAGTCTTTATGAGAAAACATGTAAGTAAATAATGTCCAAAATTTAAAAACAAATTCTTTTAAATTAAGTGGCATTGCCAATAAGTTAACTATTAGGTTGGTATTAAATAAACTAACGCTAATGTTAATTATAAAAAATATGCCAACATTAATAACTAGTAAAATAGTTAACATGCTGTGTTTTTGTAATTCGTATTTAATTTTATTAAGCATAATAAACACTAAAAAAAGAAGTCTCTGTTTTTTTTCCAAATCAGCATCATAACCACACCAACAGCTAAGCCACCTAAATGTGCAAAATGTGCCACATTATCGCCATCGCTATTTCTTAAGCCAACAAATAACTCAAAGGCTGCGTAGCCAATTACTAAATATTTTGCTTTAACTGGTATAAAAAAATACAAATTTAAATACGTGTTTGGAAACATCATTGCAAACGCAGCTAACAAACCAAAAACAGCACCCGATGCGCCCAAAAGAACTGTAAATTGGTTGGTATAGTAACTTATAGCTAGTTGTAAAAGTGCCGCACCTAAACCACATAGTAAATAAAAATTTAAAAAGCGTTTAGCTCCCCAAAGGTTTTCTATAATTGAACCAAACATATACAAGGCCAACATATTTAAAAAAATATGAGATAAACTAGCATGCATAAACATGTAGGTAATAAACTGATGTGGTTTAAACTGAACGCTACCAATAGGAAATAAATCTAAATAGGTATCGAGAGAAAACTGAAACTTATATTCTAAAATATTTTTTGCAGCAAACAAAATAACATTTATAATTAAAATATTTTTAACTACGGGTGGTAGTTCCTGAAACTGTCGGGGTTTAAATTCTTGATAACTCATTTAATTTATTTTTTAAAATAGGCGTCTAAATCTAATTTACTTAACTCCATCATAATAGGTTTTCCGTTAGGGCTATACATTGGGTTTTGGCATAAAAATAGTTGATCTATCATTAAATTAATTTCATCATCCTCTAATTGTTTACCGTATTTAATACAGGCACTTTTAGCCATACTTTGGCACATGTTTTCAAAGTTATCTAATTTTGTATCGTAGGTATTTAATTTATAGGTTTCTAAAACGCCTTCAATCATTTCTTGTATATTAAATTCGCCTAACTCGGCAGGGGTTCCTTGCACGGCCATTGTGTTTTTGCCAAAGGGTTCAATATCAAAACCCAATGTTTTAAAATGACTGCTAAGGGTTGTTAACAAAGTGAAATCGTTTGGTGTTAACTCTAAGGTAACAGGAAACAATAATTGTTGTGAGGGCGATTGTTGTAATTGTTTTGATGCTAAATAATGTTCGTACAAAATACGTTCGTGTGCACGTTGCTGATCTAAAACTAATAACCCACTTTTGTGCGATGTAACAATGTATTTATTATATAACTGAAAATTTTTACTTGTATAATTGTCTTCTATTAATTGTGTTTGTTGCGCTTGTTGTTCTAATTTTAAATCATCAAACTGTTGTTTGTAATTGGTGTCGTTGTAATTGTCATAAAGTTTTTCCCAACTATTTTCGTTGCTTTTTTGCAAGGGTGTTTTTTGTGGTTGGGAATACGAATTATTTTTATCACTGTTAAATGGGTTGTAATCTGCATTTACAGTTACTGTTGGTGCTTGCACTCGTTTACTGTAATCTATATCAAAACTCATTTCGCTGTTAAAATCGAGGCTTGGTGCGAGGTTAGCTTTGCCTAAAGCGCGTTTAACAGAACTGTGTAACAATGCATATATTGTTTTTTCGTCCTGAAATTTAATTTCTGTTTTTGTTGGATGAATATTAATGTCAATGGTTTCGGGATTAACTTCTAAAAACAAATAGTAAGCAGGATGAGAATCGGTGCTAATTAAATTGCGGTAAGCCTCATTAACCGAATGGTTTAAATATGGGCTTTTTATAAAGCGGTTATTCACAAAAAAATATTGATCGCCGCGGCGTTTTTTTGCACTTTCGGGCTTACCAACATAGCCGCTAATTTTCACCACATCGGTGGTTTCGTTAATTAAAACTAATTTACTTTGTAACGATTTGCTAAACAAACCATTTATACGCTCCATTAAATTTGCTGGTGGTAAATTGTAAATTTCGTTATTGTTGCTATATAACTGAAAATGAATTGTAGGGTGAGGCAAAGCAACTCGTTCAAACTCATCAATAATATGTTTTAACTCTACGCTATCGTCTTTTAAAAAATTACGTCGAGCTGGGATATTAAAAAATAAATTTTTAACGCTAAATGATGATCCAGTAGGCGATTGACACTCCTCTTGATTAATAAATTTATTACCCTCAATTTCAATTAATTGCCCTACAATATCATCGTTTCGTTTTGTTTTTAACTCAACCTGGGCAACGGCAGCAATACTAGCTAAAGCTTCGCCTCTAAAGCCTTTGGTGCTTAACAAAAATAAATCTTCGGCTTTTTTTATTTTCGAAGTGGCATGGCGTTCAAAGGCCATTCTGGCATCAACAGGACTCATACCTATGCCATTATCAATAACCTGAACCAATGTTTTGCCAGCATCTTTTATAATTAATTTTATAAATGTAGCTTTAGCATCTATAGCGTTTTCTAGTAATTCTTTAACAATAGATGCAGGGCGTTGCACAACCTCGCCAGCTGCTATTTGGTTAGCAACACTATCGGGTAAAAGAGAAATTACATTTTGCATAAAGAGTGGTAAAGATACTTTTTTTGTTGATTTACCCTAAAAAACCAATGCTTTAATAAGTTAAATAGTTTTTTATGAAAATTAGTTTCGTAAAATTAAATATTATTTCTATTTTGCTGAAAATTAATGAGTATGTCGACAAAAAAGAACACTTCGTCAAAAAATAAAAAAGCAATATCTAAAAAAGTTGCACCAAAAAAAGTAATTAAAAAAGCAGCGCCTAAAAAAGTTGTTAAAAAAGCTATTGCTAAAAAAGTGGTAAAACTAGTTGCTAAAAAAATTGCGAAACCTGTTAAAAAAGTTGTTAAGGCAGTTGTAAAAAAAACCATTAAAAAAGTTGCTGCTAAAGCAAAAGTTATAGTTAAAAAAGTAGCGCCTAAAAAAGTTGTTAAGGTTGCCGCAAAAAAAACTATTAAACCTTTAGTAAAAGCTAAACCTGCAAAAAAAGTTGTGGCTAAAAAAGTAATTGTGGCTAAAAAAATTACTACATCAAAGGCTGTTGTTAAAGCAGTTAAGCCAGTTGTAGTAAAAGAAATAAAATTAAAGGTCGAAAAAATTATTGTCCCAAAACCTGTAAAAGTTAAGGCGCCAGCAAAAGTTAAAGCACCAAAAGGCCCAATTAAAGCACCAACAACATTTAGAAATGCCGAAGTAACAACCGGAAGAGTATCTAAAGAGCCAGCAGGTAAATTTGAAATGGAATTTGTTGTTAGAGCATCTGAAGACATGGTTTTTGAATTTGTAAGTTCAGAAAGTGGTTTATCGGAATGGTTTTGCGACGACGTAAATATTAGAAACGGAATATTTACATTTACTTGGGATGGGCAGGAGCAGCAAGCTCGCTTGGTTAAAGAGCAACCGCCACTGTATATTCGTTACCAATGGTTAGATAAAAACGACGGAAGTTTTTTTGAATTTAGAACTCAAAAAGACGATTTAACAAATGATATTTCGTTAATAGTAACCGATTTTGCAGATAGTAAAGCAGATGAACAATCGGCTAGATTATTATGGGCAAGTCAAATAGATAAATTACTTCACGTATTAGGATCGGTATTTTAATAATTCAAACTATCATTCTACTCAAAATAACATTTACCATTTATTTAAATAACTTATCTTTAAGCGATAATTAAAAACCATTTACCTCATTTGAATAGACTTCTACTTAATTTTTTTTTTTCTTATTTAAAAAAAGTAGTTCAATGTCAATTCAAAATCTTACCGATAACGAGTTAGTAAAAATGTATGTTAATGGCGATGAAAATTGCTTAACAGTACTTGTTAAACGTCACAAACGTCGCATATTTTCGTATGTATATTTAATAATACGAAACAAAACGCTAGCCGAAGATATTTTTCAGGAAACGTTTTTTAAAGTAATTGTTACATTAAAGCGAAATCAGTACAACGAAGAAGGTAAGTTTTTGC
>JAYSUQ010000038.1:0-2247 GCA_043718985.1 Bacteroidota bacterium
ATTGTAATTTGTCCACTCACTTAACACAACTGGTACAGTAGGTAAATCATCAATACCCTTTCTAAACGTTTTATCAGCTTCTCGTTTGTTCATTATAAACGAACCATACATTCCTATTTGTTCTTGCAAACCCGAGTGGCTATGATACCAATGTGTACCATTTTGTATAATAGGGAATTTATACAAATGTGTAGTATGTGGTTTTATAGGCATTTGTGTAAGATATGGCACTCCATCTTCTTTGTTTGGCAAAAACAAACCGTGCCAATGTAATGATGTACTTTCATTTAATTCGTTATGCACATAAATTAAAGCTGTATCGCCCTCTGTAAATGTAAGGGTAGGCATTGGTATTTGTCCGTTAACGGCAATGGCACGTTTTTCTTTCCCTGTAAAATTTACAATGGTATCGCGTACATATAAATCGTATTGAACTGTTTTTTGAGCAACTATATTTTGCATTACCAATAGCATTGCTACCATTGATACTACTTTTTTAAGAAAGGTTATTTTAAAATACATTTTGGAACTTTAATTTTACAGAATTGTAAGGCAACTTAGTTACTAATAATATTATTGAAACTTATTTAATTGTTTCTATCGTTTTACCACAACTCATCATTTGTGAGCCATAATAAGGATTTTTGATTGTACTTTCTTTACTTAACCAATTAGCGCCTTTACCATCGTTATACATGGGGCAGTTTTGATAATATATTGTATCAGTTTGTTTTGACACTTTCATTAATTCATATATGTTTTTTGATAGTGTTGTAAAGTGTTCCCTTTGATGAGCTGCGTCTTTTGATTCGGCAATATGCCCAGCATCTGTTTTCAGGTCGCTTAAATATTTCATAAACATTGCGTGTTCTTCTGTTTTTAAAGCTTCCATTTTTACTGCATTAATAGCTGCTAATAAATCTTTTGCCTTTGCAGAAGCTGTATTTCCATCTGTTTTGACTAAAGCATCTTTTACTAAAAAATAACTATCAAAAACTAAATTTAAAGAAGATGTTTGTTGATTAGTTGTTGATGTTACTGGAATAGAATTGTTTTCGGTTACAGGCTCTTGCTTAGTAACTGCCTTTTTAACCCTATCATATTTGCAACAACCGTGTAAGTTGTTGTATACATTATCGGGAGCTAAAAACTTATCGCTATCATAACCCGATAAAGCAATACGTTTTAATATGGCATCTTGATTTGTTTTTTTGGAATCGTAAGTTAGGGTTCCCATTTTTGTGTCTTCATCCCAAACCACATTTGATACTTTCTTTTTGTTTCCAGCCTTTTCGATAGTTGTTTTACACATGCCACAGTTTCCATAAATTTTTACGGTTTCCGTTTTTACATTTTTCATTTGCGCAACACTACTTGTGTAGAATAGAACTGCAATAATTACTGATACAATTTTTGTTAATGCTTTCATATTTTTGTATTTAATGATAATTAATTAGTAGTTATAAAAAAATGTAATACTGTAGGTTTAACAAATAAAGTGGGTAATTGCGTATGTATGATATATTAATAAGAGGTATAGCTGTAGAGCAATCTATACGTAAATTTGATTTAACTATAAATTGTATAGCTGGGCGAAACTCGATGTAATTACCATTATCATAAGCTTTATTGTTTTGAAATACAACATCTTTACGATTGTTTGTTATAGACATAGCATTGTAGCTTTTACCTAAAAATTCGGCATATAAATTAATGTTGGTTTGATTAAAGTTTTTGTATTTAAAAGGGTAAATCAAATAACCAAATGATAAGCTATAGTTGTAAGCGTTGCCATAGTTTATAGCCATTTGATTTTGAGTATAAGCAAAAGGTTTTATAATGCCTCCAGTAAACGATATTGCTAGTTTATTTATTAGTGCCGTTGAGATGATACCTCCACCAATACCTTTATTATCTCCCATTAATGTTGTTTCAGCTTCATCGTGAGGTTGAAAGGCATAAACACCATTGCCGTATAATGCCATACGAAAATGTTTATGGTCGCCATCTTTATTTATAAAGCGGTAACGAAAACCTAAATTGATTGCTTCAAAGCCATATTTATATTTACTTACTGTTTGGCTATTAGTAATAAAATAAACATTGTTACTATCGGTTTGAATAAAGTTATTGGGTAATGATTTGTAATGATGATTTGATGTTGTAAACATGGCACTAAGCATTAGCTTTGAATTTACGCCATACATAAACATAGCACCGTGCCAAGTTCGCGTAACATTACTTGTA
>JAYSUQ010000039.1:0-19151 GCA_043718985.1 Bacteroidota bacterium
ATTGCCAATCGCAAACAATCAAACCATCATTTGTTGCTAACCAAATTTTATTTTTAAAACATCTTATTTTTTTAATTACACTTAACTTTTGCTCGCCCACATATTGCTTATTTGTAGTGTCATTTAAAACAGTAATGCCATTATCTGTAGCTAAATACGTTTTGTTGTTAAACTGTACAATATCGTTTATTGCATTTGCTAAAAATGGATGGCGATAATTTTTATGTTTTTTAGTTTTAAAATTATAAATAGTTAATCCGTCTGATGTGCCTATTAATAAATCAGTTTCTGTTTTTTTTAAAGCCGATATTTTTGTTCGATAATCAGGAAAAGAAATTAAGGTATCGGTAATTAAAGCTGTTTCGTTCAAGTTATTTTTAATTAAATATAAATTACCCAACGCATCTGCCATATAATATTCGTTGGCGGTTTTATAAAAAAGTTTTGCTGCGGTTGGCGAAAAAACAATTGGTTTGTCATTAATTAACACCGATTTTTTAGTATTATTAAACGAACTGTTTTTAGCATAAATTACGTTATTATCTACGTTGTATATGCCATTTATTTTTTCTCCAAAAAAATCATCGGGTGTTACAATTGTTTGCGTATTAAAATTTTTAATATCATAAGCATATAATCCGTTTTCTGTGCCAACAGCTATGTTGTTATCAATAAATAAAGCATTTAATACTTGTAAGTTTTTTCGGTTGCTATAAAACGAAATGTTTTTAAATGAAGGGTTGTGTATTAAATATACGCCATCGTTAAATGTACCAAGCCAAATATTATCATCAACATCTTTAAACAAACAATTTATTAAAACTTTATCAGTGCTTAACAACTCAAACACATCGTATATTTTTTCATTTTCAACTAAGTACAAATTGTCATCAGGAAAACTCGAAAACCAAATACGACCATATTTATCGGCAATTAATTTACTTACACGCAAGCCGTTGTTTAAATTAAATACACTTGTTTGTTTCTTAATTGAAACCGAAATTGATTTTATTATTTTTAAATCGTGTAAAACATAAATATAATCATCACTACCAATAAGTATATCGTTAGTTTTAGTTTCACAAATGCTATAAACTGCAGTGTTTTTAACTGATTTTATTTTTGTTTGTATTCCGTTTTTTAATTCATACAAACCATCGCTACGCCCAACATAAACAACACCTGCTTTTGTTTTATAAATAGCATAAGCTTGGTTAGTGTTGTTTTGTTTTTTTATATTATCATCACTGTTTTTATGAGTTGATAGCTCAATACTATTAATCGAAATTTGATCGGTTAATGAGTATACAAACTTATCTGTAACAATTAATTCATCTACCGATTTTTTAAAATTATATGCTGCTATTTTTGCAACATCGTTTTGTTGTTGGTTGTATTCATAAATACCTTGCCGCCTATTAATAATAATTAAATTGTTGTTATCAGTAAAACTTAAATTACGAATGTCGTTTGATTTTAATGCCGTTTTAGGTTTTAACTCGTTAAAAGTATAGCCATCAAAATTATACACGCCATTATCGGTAGCTAAATAAATTAAGTTGTTTTTATCTTGCTTTATAGCAAAAATATTTGTGTTGCTTAATCCTTCCTCTGCACCAAAACGATGAAACGAAAAATTACGATTTTGCGAAAACAAATTATTGCCTAGCAAAAAAGTTAAGAAATATAAAAATGTAAATTTCAAAATTTACTTAAATGTAAGTTTAATTATAAAATAGTATTTAAAACTATTTAGGCGTTACAGCTCGTGTTTTAATAAACTCCGAAAACTCCTGACTACGAGCTTTTGAAACTTGTATTTGCGTGCCATCTGCCATAATAATTGTTCCGCCTTCGGAGTTCGAATATTCTTTAATGTAATCAATATTTATTAACGACGATCGATGAATTCTAAAAAAAACATTAGTAGGCAATATTGCTTCAAATTCTTTTAAAGTTTTTGAAGCCACAATTTTTTTACTACCGTTAATGTATAAATTAGTGTAGTTATCAGATGCCTCTAGCCACACAATATCTTTATAATCTATTAGTGTAAACCCTTTACTATGATTAATTAATACTAAGTTTTTGTCAACGTTTGCGGTAACACCTGTTGTAGGCATTCCTTTAGCTTCAAAATGTGTTACAACTTTTTTAACCGCGCCTTGTAACTCGCCTAAAATTAATGGTTTTAATAAATAATCAACAGCACCAGCTTTAACTGCATTTATGCCGTGCTCACTATATGCAGTTAAAAATATTAAACAAAAATCGCGATGCACAATACCATCAATCATTTCTAGGCCATTCATTCCAGGCATATTAATGTCGCAAAACACTACGTTTGGCTTTAATTCTTGTATTAATTTTTTACCTTCCATTCCGCTTCCTGCCTCTGCTATTACTTCAATTTCTGGGCAATAATTGCTCAACATTTGGCGTGTGTTGCTCCGACTGTTTTCTTCGTCGTCAATTATAATGGTTTTAAAAGTTTGCATAGGTTTTAATTATTTTAATGCAATTTAATCAATATTCTCACTAAAAATTCATCATTTATTTAATAATGCAACCGTTCGAGTAAAAAAGGCTTATGCAATAGTGAGTAATTTGTATCTTCATCAAAATTTTAAATTATTACTTATTATGAAGCGTTTTATTATTTCTGTTTTTATTTTAGTTTCAATAAACTCATTTTCTCAAAAACAAATTACTGTTGAAGATATTTGGAGCAAGTATGCTTTTATGCCAAAAAGTGCGCAAGGGTTTAATGCTATGAAAGACGGGCTTTTTTATACTGATATAGAAAAAGATGGCGAGTACAATAACATTATTAAATACGAATTAAAAACAGGTAAAAAAATAGCCGTTTTGGTTAAGGGTCAAAGCGTTACAGTTGATGGCAAAGTAATTGATATTACTGATTACGAATTTAATTTTAACGAAAGCAAACTACTTTTTTCAACTAACAAACAAAGTATTTACCGTAGGTCGGCTACAGCCGATAATTTTATTTACGATATTAAATCGGGTAAAACAAACGAGCTATCTAAAAACGGAAAACAAATGTTTGCTACTATATCGCCAAACGGAAACAAAATAGCCTACGTGCGCAATAATAATTTATTTATAAAAGATGATGTAACACAAACTGAAACACAAATTACAATTGATGGAAAAACAAATGAAATAAAAAATGGTTGGGCCGATTGGGTTTATGAAGAAGAATTTAGTAAAGCAAATTATTTTGAATGGAATGCAGATGGCAGTAAATTAGCCTATGTGCGTTTTGATGAGCGTAACGTTAAAGAGTTTAGTTTTGATAACTATAACAATAATTTGTATCCTGATAATGTAAAATTTAAATATCCAAAAGCTGGAGAAGATAACTCAATTGTAACAGTTCATATATATGATGTTGCAAGTAATACTACAGTAAAAGTAAACATTGGATTAGAAACAGATATATACATACCACGTATTAAATGGACAATGGATAAAAACATACTATCTGTAATACGAATGAATAGGCTGCAAAACAATGTGGAGTTGTTATTTGCAAATGCTAATGATGGCTCTAGCAAAACAATTATTAACGAAAGTAGTAAAACATATATTGACATAACCGATGATTTAACTTTTTTACCAAACAACAAAGGTTTTATATGGAGTAGCGAAAAAGATAACTACAACCACTTATATTATTTTGATAATACAGGCAAAGAACTAAAACAAATAACTAATGGTAATTTTGATGTAATTGAATTTAAAGGATACGACGAAAAAACAAATAATTTATTTTATATAAGTACCGAACAAGGTCAGATTAACCGAGATGTGTATAGTATAAAATTAGATGGCACTTTAAAAAAACGCTTATCGCCATTAAATGGCACTACAGGTGCTGAGTTTAGTAATGGGTTAAAATATTATGTAAGCAATTATTCGAACGCAAACACACCGCCAGTATATGAGTTACACAGTTCCGACGGTAAGTTAGTTAAAGTACTAGAAGATAATGTAACATTAAAAGCAAAAATTAAAGACTATGCACTTTCAACAAAAGATTTTTTTACATTTAAAAATACCGATGGTGTTGAGTTAAACGGCTGGATAATGAAGCCATCAAGCTTTGATGACACCAAAAAGTATCCTGTATATATGTTTGCTTACAACGGCCCAGGCGCAAATGAGTGTAACAATATGTGGGAAACATTTGATGTTTGGTGGCACTCTTTGTTAAACCAACAAGGCTATATGGTTGTTTGTGTAGATGGAAGAGGCACTTTAGGCAGAGGGCGCGAATTTAAACACAGTACTTATTTGCAATTAGGTAAACTCGAAACACTTGATCAAATTGATGCAGCAAAGTATATTGGCAATTTACCTTATGTAGATAAAAACCGCATCGGATTTCAGGGATGGAGTTATGGCGGTTACATGGCATCTTTATTAATAACAAAAGGAGCCGATTATTTTAAAGCTGCAATTGCTGTAGCGCCAGTAACTAATTGGAAATTTTATGATAACATTTATACCGAGCGTTTTTTACGCAAACCAAAAGATAATAAAAGTGGCTATGAAGATAACTCACCTATAAATTTTACAAAAAACATAAAAGGTAAATTTTTATTAATACACGGTAGTGGCGATGATAACGTACATTATCAAAACAGTATGGAGTTATCGCGTGAGTTAGTTAAAAATAATATTCCGTTTGATTTTATGACCTACCCCAACAAAAACCACGGCATTAGTGGTGGCTACACACGCACACATTTATATAATAAAATGCTAAAGTTTGTAAAAGAAAATTTGTAAAATATAAAAATTTAACGCCAATTTAATTAAGTTAAATATGCACAATAAACAAAACATAGCTGTAATAGGTAGTGGTAGTTGGGCAACAGCTATTGTAAAAATATTAACTACTAATTGCCAAACCGTTAGTTGGTTTTACCGTAACCAAGCCGATATTGATTTTGTGAATGAATACAAACACAACCCTCGGTATTTGGGTTCGGTTAATTTTAATACTGATAAACTTAATTTATCAACTAATATACAAGCACTAATTAACGCTAATGATATTATTATTTTAGCAGTGCCCTCGGCTTTTATAAACAATACATTAAAATTATTACCTAAAGATGTTTTTAAAAACAAGCTCGTTTTTTCGGCAATTAAAGGCATTGTGCCCGAGTATAATTTAATTGTTGGCGAATATTTAAATACTGTCTATCAAATTCCGTTTAGTAACATTGGCGTTATTACTGGACCTTGCCATGCCGAGGAGGT
The DNA here is from genome assembly GCA_043718985.1 of Bacteroidota bacterium. Classification (GTDB taxonomy): domain Bacteria; phylum Bacteroidota; class Bacteroidia; order B-17B0; family Aurantibacillaceae; genus UBA4416. The sequence goes on from JAYSUQ010000039.1 coordinate 5,296, forward strand.
TGCGTTAGAAAAACTTTCGTATTTAACCTTAGCGTGTAGCAATGTAGCTAATGCCGAATTACTTTGTAATTATATGCGATGCCGTTACATAAAATGTTCGAGTAGCGATGACATTTATGGCACAGAAATTTCGGCAGTTTTAAAAAATGTGGTTGCAGTTGCTGGTGGTATTTGTCACGGCCTAGGCTATGGCGATAATTTTTTATCAGTTTTAGTAAGTAATGCTATTCAGGAAATTGAACGTTTTGTTACCGCTGTGCACCCTATTAATCGCGATATTAAAGCATCTGCCTATTTAGGCGATTTATTAGTAACAGCTTATTCGCAATTTAGCCGTAACCGAATGTTTGGCACTATGCTTGGCAAAGGCTATGGTGTTAAACAAGCACAGCTTGAAATGAATATGATTGCCGAAGGTTATTATGCTGTTAAATGCGTGTGCGAAATAAATAAAAAATATAACGTGCACATGCCAATTACAAATGCTGTAAATAATATTATTTATAATAATAAAGATGCTAAAATGGAAATGGAATTACTATCAGAACAGTTGAGTTAAGTTTATTTAAATTATTTTATTATAATCTTTTAAATAAATTTTTAATATAATCCATCGTGGCAATTTCTTTATAGTTATCACCAAATGCGTGATTCCACATAAATGGTAAATTGTAGCTAACAGTTGCCATAGCCGTAATTTGTTCTTCGGTCCAATCTTTACTTAAGTTTTGAGGCAATACAATGTTATGCTTTTCAATCATTTGCATAAACTCGCTATGACCTTTTAAATAAATATCGCCTAAGTGTTGAAAAATGATACAGTTTGCATAACAGTGACGAGTTCCTAAAACCATTGATAAGCCGTAGCTAATTGCATGACAAGCACCAACTTCGCTATACGTTAAACTTAAACCTCCCATTAAAGAAGCTACCATTAATTTATCATCATTTTCGGGTGTGCGACCTGCGTTTTCTCCTAAATATACTTCTCTGCAAAGCTTTAAAGATTGTTCACCATAAGCCAAACTAAAAGCGTTATTACGAATACCAGTTTCAGATTCAATACAGTGAATGTAAGTATCCATACCTGTATAAAACCACCAATCTGTAGGTACAGAAGCAATTAATTCTGGGTCAAGTATTACTTGATTAAAAACCGTCCAATCACATTTTAAACCTAATTTTTTTTCAGGACCTGTCAATACTGCCGTCATTGATACTTCGGCACCTGTACCAGAAATTGTTGGAACGCCTAAATGATAAACACCTGGTTTCTTTACTAAATTTAACCCTTGATATAAGGTTGAAGAACCTTCGTTGGTTAGCATTAACGATAAAGCTTTGGCAATATCCATAATACTTCCGCCGCCAATTCCAATAACGCCACTTGGTAAACCTTGCTTTGCTAAAATTTCATCTCTTAACGAATCTATTTGTTCTGTTTTTGGTTCATGCGGATCAACATCGATGTAATAAATTAAATCCTCTGGTTTGTTTTGAAGCTTGTTTGATAAAGGTTTCCCTTTAAAATAATTATCAACTACATAAACAAAATAGTTCTTATTCTCTTTACGAATAGGTTCTACTGTGTGTGCCAATTGAGCAAACGAGCCACGACCGTAAGTTACTTTATCAATGTTTTTAAAATTTTTGTGTTGCATTAGTTTTATAAAATCTTATGTGTTTCGATTAATATTTTTTGTTTAACTTTTTCCCAAGTTAATGATTGATCTTTTAATACGATTATTTCTGTATCTTCTTCTTCTGCATCTTTAAAATAAGATAAACTTCGGGCTAATCCAAAAACATCTTGTTGTTTAAATTTTTCCGAAAACAAATCTATTAATTTTTCAATTGGATAAATTTCTAAAAGAAAAAATATATCATAAAAATCTTTTTTTGCACCTCTATTTGCAACAGCATTTAACTTCATAGATGCTAAATCATCTAAATGCAATAATCTAACATTGTTTTTAGTAATGATTTCACGCATTGGCTTAACTGCAAAATATACAATATCAGTCTTTACATTATCAACAAATAAATGTGCGCCAATAGGTGTTTTTATTTTTATACTAAATTCAAATTTTGATTCTAATTCGTTTAATAATAAATCAACATCAAATTTTTGCCAACAAAACAAGTCGATAACTTCAGATATTCTGTGCCCTAAATGAAGCGCCAATGCTGTGCCTCCAACCAACGTAAAATTGTTTAACAATGGCTCGTTCATTGTTAATTTTAATACATCCAGTGTGTCTGGTCTGAGCGCGTCGAATTGTAACATCTAAAATTTATTAATGGTACATTAAAAAAATTATGAATAAAATGCATTGTTTTTATAGATATAGATCGAGCTGTAATTGCGGCATTTATAATTTTTTCGATACCGTAAAATTTGCGAATTTCTTTCCAATCATTTAAACTACCGTACTCTAGAACCCTACAAATTACCCAATTCGCACTTTTTTTATAGTCGAGTTTAGAAAAATCTACGTCCCAAAATATTTCTTTAGATAAGTTCATTAATAAATTTAAGCATTAACAGGTTTTAAAGCCTTAGTAGCACATTCAGAAATTTTAGCTGCTAAGGTTTTTAATTCTTCCTCCGTCCAAGTACAACGAATACCAAAAGAAATTAAACGACCAACTATTGCTTGTGTTTTAGGTATATCTAAATTATGATAATCTTGAGGCGCGCCCAATACTTGAATAGCTAATTTAGAGGCTGTTTTTAAACCTTTAATGTGTTCCCATTGATTAATAAAATGATACATGTTTGTGTACCAATAATTAAATCCACCAACACCAGCTTTATTAAATTCATCAACAGTGCGTTTTGCAGTTTCAGTATCAGTCATTAAGATGTTTAAGAATGTTCCCGAATCTCCGTTATCATCACCTAATTTAGAAAAGCTAATGCCTTCAATTTTAGATAACTCTTTTTGTAAGAAAGCTTTGTTTTTTAAGTTAGCTTCTCTAATAGCTGGAACCTTACGGGTTTGAGCTGCTCCAACGGCTGCATGTAATTCAGAAATACGATAATTGAACCCAATAATTGGATGGTTTTCCATACCGCGGTTATTACCAACGTGGTCGTGGCCGTGATCGCAGTAGCTGTCTGCAAATTTATAAATAGCTTCGTCGTTAGTCACTAAAATTCCACCTTCGCCAGCCGTTGCAATTTTAAAAAAGTCGAATGAATAAGCACCAGCTTTACCAAACAAACCAGTTGCTGTACCTTTGTAAGATGCTGCAAATGCTTGCCCTGCATCTTCAACTAAAATTAAATTATGTTCTTTTACAATAGCCATAATTTCATCCATATTAGCGTTACCACCACACATGTGTACTAAGCAAATACCTTTAGTTTTTGGTGTAATTACTTTTTTAATGCCTTCGGCACTTAAACATAATGTTTCATCAATCTCAGCAAATACTGGTAATGCGCCAAGCATTAAAACCGCTTCAACAGTTGCAATGTATGTAAATGGTGGGCAAATAACTTCGTCGCCAGTGCCAATACCGCTTGCGGCCAATGCAGCTAAAATAGCTGCCGAACCATTAGATACAGCTAAAGCATGTTTTGCTCCAGTAATTTTTTTAGCCTCTGCTTCAAAATCTTTTGCTTTCCAAATGTTGTTGCGTTGTGCGTCATGATTAAATCGAAATAAAATTCCGGTTGATAATACATCTTCAATCTCTTTGCGCTCTTCGGCGCCAAATAATTCTGTTCCAGGCATTATAATAATTTTTAATTGTTAATGTTTAATTCAAAATTAATTAGGTAAAAAATCAAAAGTTGAAGCGTCATCAATTACTCCAAAATTGATTGATGTAAGTTTGCCATTTTCAAAGTAACAATCCAAGCCAGCGTCATCAAAGCTTACCCGTTTTTCTCCCCATTCTTGTATTTCTGTATCAGATAAAACAAATCCATTTTGTTTCATTAAATAAATTAATTCGGTTTCAGATAGTAAAAAAATTTGCTCTCCATATAAAAGTGTTTCTTCGTTATCAACCTCTACGCTACTAAATTTTTTAAGATTTTTATTATCAAAAAACAACGAAAAACCTTTTTCCCAATAATGCATAACGGTGCACGATGTTTCTAGTATTTCATCTTTAAGTACCTGGCTCTCTTCGGGTACTCCAAAAAAAATTTCAGCGTCGTTTATTGTTTTACCAAAAGCAAAGGTTGAATAACCTTTTAATAAATTAATTTCGGATATTGTATTCATAATATGATGTTAAAAATAAATTTAAAAGCCTTTATAAACAAGTAATTAGGAAATAAATTAAAAATAAATTAAAAAAACTTTGCTAGTTTAAAATGAGTTTATATATTTGCATCCGATTAAATAATAATATTTTTTTAATCAATGATTCTGTAGCTCAGCTGGTAGAGCAATACACTTTTAATGTATGGGCCCTGGGTTCGAGTCCCAGCAGGATCACATTTGACTCGTAAAAACCTGTAGATTGATTATTTACAGGTTTTTTTTAGTTAATAGGCGGGCGTTAAAAATATTTATTGCTTTTTTTATTTACAACTATTTCAGTTTACCAACACCTCGTAAATAAATATATGCTGCCAAAAGTTGCAGGCAATAGCAATACTACTTCTATAGCAACCACACCGATAGATTTTTAGGTGTTAGTAACTCAACTAATAGCACGGGTAACGTTATCAAACACATTGCCTTTAATAATTGATTTTTACTTTAAAATAAAAATTTGCAAATAATTTAATAGTGGTTGAGTTTATAATAAAAGCCTCGGCAATAATTTTATTAATGTGAATATTTGAACTTTAAAAATCATACACCGTTTTTGTTGGCTATATGCTACTTTTAAAAACAGTAATCATGTAATAAGATTGGTTTATGTAAACCTGAATACTTGTATTAAAAACTTGTTGCGCAATTGTTTAACTAAAAACAACATTTTTAGTTAAAGTGAAAATTACAATCTTTTAATTTGGTTCATATTCAATTGTTACAAAACTTAATTGTGAATGGTTTAAAATCGTTATGTTGTGACTATCTAACATAACTTAAATTTTAATATCCTCCGTTTAAAACAGCATTAATTTTAGTTTCGTTAATCGGTTTTTCAATAAAACCAATAATATTTGTAAACCTGGTCGATTTTTCAATATCACTTTTTAAGGTTGATGATGTAACCATAATAACATTTAAATTTAAGGTTTCAATATCTTCTTCTAAATGGGCTAGCAACTCAAAGCCCTGTAGTTGTGGCATGTTAATATCCAACAACAACAACGCTTCTTCATTAAATTTTTCAAAATTTAGTTTCACTACTTTTAAAAATTCTTCGGGATTTTCGAAAGTTAAAATCTCAACATCTGGAAACATATCGGCAACCACATCTTGATTATAAAAAATGGTGGTTGGGTTATCGTCTACTATTATAATAGTTTTAAAATTCATTTTTTAAATAAAATTAATGGGTAATGTAATAGTAAATTTAGTGCCTAAGTTTAGTTGGCTACTAACATTAACATTACCGTGGTTGCGCTCAATTATTTTTTTAACTACAAATAAACCTACTCCGGTTCCCTTTTTTTGAGATGATAAATTTTGTTGATCAAATAATTTAAACACTTTATTTTCGGGGTTTGTTAAATCCATGCCAATGCCATTGTCTTCAACACAAAGCGTTATTAAATTATTAGTGTGCGAAAGGGTAATATTTATAAATGACTCCGCATCAATTCTATTAAATTTAATGGAATTAGATACTAAGTTTACTAAAATAATTTTTAAAATATGACGCGAATAAAATAAATCGTTTAAACTAATGTTATAATTAATATCGATATTTTTACCTTGAGCTAAAAAAAGAGTTTCAATTTTTATGGCATCTATGAGTTCGTCTTTATCAATAATTCTAAATTGCGAATCAATTTTATCTTCGGCTCTCGATAAATATAAAAACCCTTGCACTATTGATGTGAGTTGATTTGTAGATAAATCTAACTTATCTACTATTTTATCAATCATTACAGTGTTGTTTTTTGCTTGATATTTTCTAAGCATACTTAATAAACCTGTAATGTTACTTGTATGGTTTTTTATATCGTGCGCTAAGCCGTGGTTAAAGCTATCTAAAAAATCGTTTTTTGATTGTAATTCTAAGTTAACGTCCTCTAATTCTTTTTGGCTAATTTCAATTGCGCGTTGGTTTAACTTGCGCTCATTATCAACATCATAAAACGAGTTGTTTACGAAATTAAAAACAAGGTTACATTCGGGCGATAAATCATCTACTACCATTCCTGATTTTTTAAACTGACGATCAAGTAATTTATGTAATGGTTTATCTGCGTTTAGGTTCATGTTTTAGCTTTCAAAAAATGTAGTAATCGTCATTGTTTGGTTGTGTAAATGGCAGGCATTATCGCCAACTACTGGCGATATTTCGGAATAAGAATAAAAACCGCAAATTGCCGTATTACTACCAAAAACGTTTTTAGTTTCTACTAATTCTTCTTCCGTCATTTGGCCTAACACAATACGCCTTGCTACACAACTAACTAAAATTGCTAAGTTCGGTTTTTGCAATTGGTTAGCTAACGTTTCTTGAGCCGATATAGCAGCGCCGCTAATAAGTTGGTCAAAATTAGCGCGCATTAATTGCAACGATTGCCCCTCTACAACATCGCCATAAAGTATTAATGATTTTGCATCCTCATCAACATTTTGAATTCCCCGCACAACGGGTTCTTTGGTTGAGTCATCAATAATAGCAAACGGAAATAATAATCCGCTCGATGGTAGTTCGGCGGCTTTATCGCCCAAATATTCTTTATATAAATCTAAAACGGGCTTGTTATCTATTTCAAATAAAATGTTGCCTTTGCATTTAGTAACTTTTCTAATAGGGCCAAACCTATCCCAACCACCTTTTGAGCCATGTGTTATTACTAAATTTTTGCTATAAAAACCAATAACTACAATTTGACTTTCGGTAATGTTTTCATTTAAACCAGCTAACGTTTTTTCAAACCGTAAGTCATCGCCAGCAACGCCACCCGATACTGGTATTTTACCTTTATAAATAGTATTAATGCCATTAAGTAAATTACCCGCATTTAAACCCATTGTACTAAATAATAACACATTGGCTAAATCAGGCTTTAAAAAATCGGTGGCAATTTGCTCACCTAATTTTTGCTCACTAATGTTTAAAATAGAATATACTTTTGTATCAATAGTTGTTTTAGTAAACTCAACACATGTGGCTAAAATTGTATCATCTAACAACTCTTCGTCAAATATATTACCAGCAGTGCTTGTGGTAACTATTTGTGCGTTAGGATATAATTTTTTTAATTCGGTTATGTATGTTTTTTCTTTTTCTACTTCAAATCGGCTGCCAAATAGTAAACATAATTGTGGATTAAGTGTAACGTTTTCAGATAAAAAAATCCATTCGTCGTTACTCCATTTTAATTGGGTGGTTATCATTAACTAATAATTTTGGTTAAAATAATTTTTGATTAACTAAATACTAGTTATTTCGCATAATTGATATGTTAACTTCCGATATTAATCTTAAGTCTTCAACTGATTCAGCTATCTCTTCATCCTCATCAGATATGTGCCAATTTATTTTTATTTGATTTCCTGCCGCTTGATGTTTAGCTAAGGCTTCAAATAAATATAAAAACATTTTTGAGCTTGCTGAGTTAAAATAATCACACGATATATCTATGTGCGATACTTGATTTTTTGTATCATACAACCCACTAATGTAAAATTGATTAACCCAGTTAATTAACGGATTAAAAAACATAAATGCATTTTCGGGAATTGAGCGCCCTTTAATTTCCATTTTTTTTAAATTGAAATCAAAATTAACGTAGGGAGAAAATTCTGTTTCTGTAAGTAGTATGTTTTCCATAAAATTAAATGTTTATGTAATTAAATTTAACGCCTGTTAACTCTTCAAATATTTGTCCCGATTCCTTAAGTTCATCATCACCTTCTTCTATCATCCAATTAAATGTAGATTTTAGTTTATTGCCTTCGGTACTTAAAATTAATAAAAATAAATTTAATAAACACTTTGACGAGCCTGTATTAAAATATTCTAAAAATATATCTATTTGTAATGTTTTTTTATTGTTTTTATATGCTTCCACGGCATCATTAACGGCATTAAAAAACTCTTTAGGGTTTTCGGGTGCGCATACTCCTTTAATGGTTAATGTTTCTGCATTAATATCTAAAACTACTTCGGGTGTATTATCTGTTGGTAAAATATTTAAATTTTTCATATGTTTATTTTATTGTTTTTTAATTGTCATATGGTTTAGCCAGTTTAATTATTTGTGTTTATTAATAATGTTAACTATGCTATTTCATATGTTTATTTTATTGTTTTTTAATTGTCATATGGTTTAGCCAGTTTAATTATTTGTGTTTGAATTGTTTCAAACTTGGCTATTTCATATTCGGATTAGTTATTAGAGTTTGTTTTAATAATTACTTCAAAATTAAAATGGTATAAATCTTCGTCAATTGTAACTATATCGTGTTCTATATTTTGGTCTGATCTGTATAAAATAGTTAATAAGCCTAAACCTGCGTTACCTTCGTTGGTTATGGTTGAGTTGCTAAATGTTTCCAAATATTCTTTTTTTAAATCTTCTCTATTTAATGCTTTATATGTTGGTAATTTATTTGCTAAAAAGTTTTTTTCGTGTTCGTTAATAACGTTACCCGATATAATGTTTAAATCGTTGTTGTTATTACCAATTATAAAATAAGGATATATGGTTTGATGTTCGGTTTGATGTTTACTAATATTTTGTAAAATTTCGGTACTTAACATTTTAACTTTTGTAATTATAGTTTTTGAAAAATTGCCAGTAATTAATTTTTTTTCAATAAGCTTAATTGTCGAAATAATAATTTCTTGATTAACGGTGCCGTAAATAACCATTAAGTTATTTCTCATAGTTTCGCGTTGCGATATACTATTTAAGAGTTCTTCAATGCGAGGGTTTTCTATCACGGTGTTTATTGTTTTTTGTACAGTTTTTAATTTTAATCCCAAAACGGTTACATCGTCTGTTTGTTTTGCGTTTCCTTTATGAATATTAAACAACGATATTAATTCGTTTTTTTGCGAAGTTAAACTTGCTTGTTTTATACTTTCGAGTTTTGTTTTAAATGTTTTTGTTCCAATTCTTTTTTTATCAATATCGCTAAACTGATCTAAAAAACCATCCGAATATAAATATACAATATCGTTTTCGTTAAATTTAATTACTTTATCATTAAATACGGGTAATTCATCGCCATTTTTTTCGCCTATCGAATTCCTATCTCCTTTATAATCTGTTAATATTCCATCCGAAAAAACCGACATAAAACCCCTTGCGCCAGCATAGGTAATTTTATTAAATGCTGTATCAATTTCAAGTAGCATAACGTCCATTCCATCCGAGCCAACTTGTGCGTTTGTATTAATTAAATTATTTATATTTTTATTTAATGTGTGTAGTATTTTAGCAGGGCTAAAATTGTGTTTATCTAAAATGTGATTAATTTCTTGGTAGCCAATAATAGATATGAGGGAGCCTGGAACACCGTGCCCAGTACAATCTACAACGGCAACATATATTTTTGAACCTTTTTGTTTAGTTAAATAAAAATCGCCGCTCACAATATCGCGCGGTAAATTAATTACAAACGAATCGTTAAAAAAAGTGTTTAATTTTTCCTCGTTTACAAATAACGAATTTTGTATGCGCGATGAGTAATTTATACTATCTAAAATTTGATTGTTTTTTTCTTCAATTACATGTTTTTGTTCGTTTACTTCGTTTATCGTTTCTTCAAGTTGTGTGTTAGCCGTTACTAGGTTTTCGCTATACATTTCGAGCTGAGACATGTTATTACTAATGATGGATTTTTGTTTGTTGTTTTTATAAAAAGCAAAAACAATAAAACCTAAAAACACGCCTAGCAAACTTAAGCCTCCAATTAAAAAACGTTGTATTTTTTTATTGTTATCTAACTCTAATTGTTTTAATTGCCCTTCGCGTTTATACGATATTTTATCGGCATTAAGTAACTGAATATCTTTTTGATAGTTTTTACTTTCTAATAATTTTTTTTCTCTATCCTTACTTAACGCTAAATATTCGTTATTAATTTTTTCCTTGTCTAATTGTTCTTTAATTAATGCTAACGATTTTTGAACTTGTTCTTTTTCGAGCTGTTGGTTTACTAATGTTTTTTCTTTTAATTCGTTATCTTTTTTAAGCAATAATAACTCTTGTTCTTTTTGTATCGATTCTAATTTTATTTTGGCTGTTTCTAATTCACGTTTTTCAATCGTAGAAATTTCGTCGTTCACATCACCCTGTAACTCATTAACTTTTTTATCAGTACTTGTGTTTTTTGGTTCTACATTTAAAGCTAAATCTTTTGTATCGTTATATAATTTATAATAATACTGCGATTTTTGAAAATCGTTATTAAAAGCATAAACCTCAGATAAAATAAAATAAGAATTAGCTAAATTTGTATAATCTTTTTCTTTAGAGGATAAAGCAATACTTGCATTACATTTTGATATTGCACTATTTGAATTACCAGTTAAAAAATCGTTTTTAGCAATAATGTTATTTAACTCGGCTTGCTTGTTTACGTTTTCCTTTTTAATATAATAACTTAAAGCAAATTGTAAATTTTCATCAGCCTCAGCATATTTTTTCAAATACATATACGTTAAACCTATATTTGTTTTTACATTAGGATAAATATCATTGTTTTTATTTTTACCTAATAATTTTATCGATTCTAAAAAATATTTTTCCGAAGTTTTGTAATCGCCCAGTTTACGATACAATAAACCTATATTGTTATTATTTATACTTTGTTGTGTGTTTAAATAATTTATAACATTATCGGGCGTTAAACTGTTATAGTAAATATTATTGTTTAACAATACTTTTTTTGTGCCTTGTTGGTTTACCCTGTTGTACAAAGTATCTAGCCTTAAGCTATACATAAGCGCCAAAGCATCGTCGTTATTTTTTTCGGAAATTGAAATTACTTCATTTAAATTTTTTTGATAATCAACTACCGAAATGTATTTAGAGGTATTTATTAAATTTATAAATGCATCAATTGCCTTATCGGTTTTTGCTGTTTGTTTATAGCAATTGGCTATTAAGTAATTAACTTCAAATTTTAAATACGATTGAGGATAAGTGCACTTTTGTAAATAAAACAACGATTTTTCAACCGCATTTAAACTATATAGTAAATAGCCATTTAAAAAATAAACGTTGTTTTTAATAACAGTATTACTAATAATATTACTTTTTTTAAATGCATAGGTTGCATTAAATAAAGCGTTTTTTATATGATTTTTATTTTTTTCGTAAATAGATTTTACAATGTATAAACTAATTTCATCGTCGCTATCATTTAACGAATCTTTTATATACGCCTGTAAATCTTCATTAAAACTATCAAACTTTGATGATTCAAAATTAGCGAGTTTTAAATTTTGGTATTTAGCGTTAAGCTTATTTTTTTGAAATGTAACATTGTATAAAATAGCTTTTTCAACATCAAAATGTTGCGCTTGTAATTTAATTACAACCGTTAGTAAACTAAATATAATAACAAACTTATTCAATTATAAATTAAATCTTAATTGTAAAACAAATTCGCGCCCCATACCAAGGGTATTAAAATAGCCCGAACTAAACGGGTACAATTGGTAGTTACGGGTGTTTAATATATTATTAACCCCCACACTTACATCAATAATTTTTAAAATAATGCCCTTGGCCTGCGCAACAACATTTATTAAATGAGTGCTAGGGTATTGCAAAACAGCGTACTCATCACTAATACTATTAATACGTGTTGCCGAAAATTTTTGAGTTTGATAAATATAATTTACACCTACCATAAATAGTTGGTTTATTTTATAATTAACACTTGCTACTACTTTATGTTTTGGTAGTGCTAAATTTCCTTTTTTAGTATTTAATGTATCTACAGTTATTTCGTTAATTGTGTTTTTAATAATATGGTAGTTAGAGTAATTAGCGCCAATAATAAATTTATTTAATTTAAGTTTGGTAACCATTTCAAAACCAGTTGTATTAATTGTGCCTAATGAGTTAATGTAACTCTCTGTAAAGGTTTTTAAATCGTAACCATACAGTATCATGTTTTTAATTTGGGTATCAAAACCAACCAATGCAACCGATATGTTTTTTCCATCAAAACCTAACTCTGCTTGCAAGTCGCTTACATCTTCGGGTACAATGTTTTGAGCCGCATTTAAATTTATATTTTGTAGTGTTGGTAATTTGTACGACTCGCCATACAATAATTTATAATGCCAAAGTTTAAACGATTTTGTTAATCCTAACCTTGGTAATAATTTTGAGTTAAAATTTGCATACTGTTCGTATCTGCCAGCCAATGTTACGTTTAAATATTTAGTTATCAATTGGGTTTCTAAATAGGCGTTTGTGCCTGTAAATGATTGCGATAGTTGCCCGCTATTTAACTGTTTAGATATGCGATGGTATTTCATATTATTGTTATAATACTGCGAACCAAAATTTAAATTAAGCCAATTAAATATTTTTAAATCGCCAAAAAAACCTGTATTAAAATAGCGTGTAATTAAATTTTGTTTGTCATATATTGTAGGATCGCCATATTGGATATTCCACGGTATTTGCCATTTGTAGGTAGCATAGGGCACTAGTTTTAATTTTTTTAATACAATAAATTGATTAGATACTTCATTAATATACGTTCGGGCTAACGATGCAATTGGCTCGTAGGATGCTTGAAAATTATAATCTTCATAAATTAATTTAAATTTAAAATTCTTATATCTCAATCCAAATTGTATGTTAACATCGTTTACAAACGATGAATCTTTAAAATTAACTTGGCTCGAATCGGGTAACTGTAACAATTCGGTATTACGCCTACCTGCATTAACTAAACCCGTGGCTGTTAACTCAATACCTTTTAATAAATAGCCGCCATAGTTGTAGCTTATGCTGCCTTTACTTGCCGTACCGTGCGATACGCCACCACCAATATTTAAAAAACTACCATTTATTTCTTGCCCCTTTTTGGTTATAATATTTATTACACCAAGCGCTGCCAAACCGCCATAAATAGCCGATCCTGCACCACGTATAATTTCAATACGACTTATGTTTTGTAACGGAAACCTGTGGCCTAAAATAACTGAGCCATAAGCCATGTCATTCATCACTAAACCATCTACCATAAACAATACCTTTCCTTCTTCGGCCCAGTTGCCTCTAATGCCAATTGATGTGCCATTTTGAACGTCGGTAGCAATAATAATACCTGGCACGTTGTTTAATATATCCAGCATATCGGTATAGCCCATTCTATCAATATCTTCATCGGTTATAACCGTAATTATATTTGGCGCTTCGTACACATTGGTTTCAACTAAATTGGCAATGGTTACTTTTGTTTTTATATCGGCATCGGGCTTTAATGGTAAAACACTTTCGGTCGTTGGCTCCATAAAAATAGAGTTTAAGCTATCGCTAGTTTGCCCAAATATTGGTGCAACCAAAAGTACAAAAGCATAAAAGCATATTTTTTTAAACAAGCGCATCAACTATCTAAACTGCTTTAAATATAAATTTAGTTTTTGATGAGTATTCTAACTCTTCCCCTAATTCTACATTATCCTCGTCTTCGGCATCGTGTAGCCAATTAATGCTAACAACACAGCCTTGCTCAGTTAATAATTGCACTGCTTTAATAATATCAATAAACACACGTGTT
>JAYSUQ010000040.1:0-6099 GCA_043718985.1 Bacteroidota bacterium
CTTTGCTTCCTCTTCTTCTTTAGCCCTTACAGTATACGTTCCAAATTTATAGATTGATTGAGGTGTTAAGCCTAAATGCCCCATAACAGGTATTCCGGCCGATAAAATGCGCTCAATAGATTCTTTAATTTCTCTACCACCTTCCATTTTTATGGCGTGCCCACCACTTTCTTTCATAATTTTTATGGCCGATTTTAGTGCCTCTTTTGAGTTACCTTGATAAGATCCAAAAGGCATATCAACCACTACTAACGCTCGGTTAACGGCTCTAACTACTGACGATGCGTGGTAAATCATATGATCTAACGTTATCGGTAAAGTAGTTTCGTATCCAGCCATTACATTACTGGCACTATCACCAACCAAAATAACATCAATACCTGCGCTATCAATAATTTTAGCCATTGTGTAATCATAAGCAGTTAACATCGAAATTTTTTCGCCACGGCGTTTCATTTCTTGTAATTGATGCGTTGTAACTTTTTTAACTTCTTTATGAACTGACATAACACTACTTTTTTAACTATTTTTGTAAACAAAACTAATAAATTATTTCATTTTTGAGGTTAATTTAAAATTGTTAAATTTGAAACTTATTTAGAACTAAAAAAATAATGAAAAACACTGTATTATACATTGCCATCGCCTCAATTTTCACATTATCATCTTGCAAAAATAAATTAGATGTTTTAGCGCCAGGCGAAGAATCTGTTTCGGTTTACGGAATATTAAATCCTAACGAAAACACTCAAAACATTCGCATAAATAAAGTTTTTTTAACAGATGGTGATGCAACTGTTGCTAGCCAAGATGCCGCCCAAGTAAATTATGGTGCTGGCGAGTTAGAGGTAACTTTGCAGCGCTTTGAAACTGGAACAACCACACCAACATTAACTACGTTTGGTAATACCACAAAAAAACTAATTACATTAACAGAAACACTTGTTACAACACAAGCAGGTGCATTTAGTACCGAGCAACGCCTTTGGAAAACTAACGATAAATTATTTACAACAGGGGATTACAAACTAAACATTAAAAATTTAAAAACTGGTAAAGAATGGATCGCACAAACAGCAATGATTGATAGTGTGAATTTACAACTTACAATGCCTTTAAAATATAGTTATTTTCCTTCAAATCCAGGAAGTTCTTCTCCAAATCATGGGCAATATGTTTATACAAACCAAGGTAACGGCATTAGCACCGTTAATGCTTTTATAAATTATTTTGATTTAACAAAAACAATAGCAATTAATTTCAAGTCAATAAAAAATGCTCGATCATACAAGGTAGTTATAGGTTTAAATTTTCACGAATTTAACTCTACTAATGATTCTATAGAAAAAAATATTGATTTTGATTTACCTATTGTTAAATCAATTGATTTAAAAGGTGATAATCAATTATCTATTTCTTTTTTAGTTAATGATTTTTATACAAACTTAGCTGCAAAATTATCGACAACCTCAAATATTAATGTTATTAAAAGGAAAATAAATTTTATTGAATATAAAATTTATTCTGGTAGTGAAGAGCTAAGTGATTTTTTATTAGTAAATGCACCTTCAACTAGCATTGCTCAAGATAAGGCAAATTACACAAATATTTCTGGAGGTGGTATTGGTATATTTGCTACTCGATCTCGATTTTCGATTAAAAAAGACCTTTGGAGTCAATTTAAAGATGTACTAGCTTGTAATTCAATAACAAAACCTTATCTGTTTTTAAATGGTTTAGGAACTACTTGCCCCTAATTTTCTGCCAAAACAATATTAAAAAACCCAATTAAATGACAAATTTAATTGGGTTTTTTGTTTTTCTGCCAGCCTGTCATTTTAAGGGGTTAGTTTTTAGTAATGGCACAAACATTGACTATTGATTGTAAATTAAATAAGTAATAAATTAACAAACAATATAAAATGGGAAAAATAATAGGAATAGATTTAGGTACGACAAACAGTTGTGTATCGGTAATGGAAGGTAATGAGCCAGTTGTTATTGCAAATAACGAAGGTAAACGCACAACACCATCTGTAGTTGCATTTGTTGAAGGTGGCGAGCGTAAAGTTGGTGATCCAGCAAAACGTCAAGCAATAACAAACCCTACAAAAACAATATCATCAATAAAGCGTTTTATGGGCTCATCTTACGATGAATCTCAAAAAGAAATAGGACGAATGACTTACAAAGTTGTTAAAGGTGATAACAATACACCACGTGTTGTTATTGATGATAGAAACTACTCTGCTCAAGAAATTTCGGCAATCATTTTACAAAAAATGAAAAAAACTGCCGAAGATTTTTTAGGTATGGAAGTTACAGAGGCTGTAATTACAGTACCTGCATATTTTAACGATGCGCAACGCCAAGCAACTAAAGAAGCTGGCGAAATTGCTGGTTTAAAAGTTAAGCGTATTATTAACGAGCCCACTGCCGCAGCTTTAGCTTACGGTATGGATAAAAAAGGTAAGGATATGAAAATTGTTGTGTTTGACTGCGGTGGTGGTACACACGATGTCTCTGTTCTTGAGTTAGGTGATGGTGTTTTTGAAGTTAAAGCTACTGATGGAGATACTCACTTAGGTGGGGATGATTTTGACCATATTATTATTGATTGGTTAGCGGATGAGTTTAAAAAAGAAGAAGGAATAGATTTACGTTTAGACCCAATGGCTTTACAGCGTTTAAAAGAAGCTGCCGAAAAAGCTAAAATTGAATTATCAAGTACTACAACATCTGAAATTAATTTGCCTTACATTATGCCCGTAAATGGTATACCTAAGCATTAGTTAAACAATTAACACGTGCTAAATTTGAGCAAATGGCCGATAGTTTAATTCAACGTACCATTGCGCCTTGTAAAACAGCCTTAAAAAATGCAGGTTTATCAACTAACGATATCGATGAAATTATTTTAGTAGGTGGTTCAACTCGTATTCCTGCAATACAAGCAGCTGTCGAAAAATTCTTTGGAAAAGCGCCAAGCAAAGGTGTTAACCCCGATGAAGTTGTTGCTATTGGAGCAGCTATACAGGGCGGTGTTTTAACAGGCGAAGTTAAAGATGTACTGTTATTAGATGTTACGCCTTTATCTTTAGGAATTGAAACTTACGGTGGAGTATTTACAAAACTAATCGAATCAAATACAACAATCCCATCTAAAAAGACAGAAACATTTAGTACCGCTAGCGATAACCAACCAAGTGTGCAATTACATGTATTACAAGGTGAGCGCCCAATGGCTAAAGATAACCGTACTATTGGACAATTTAATTTAGATGGTATTATGCCTGCACCACGTGGCGTACCGCAAGTTGAGGTAACATTTGACATTGATGCTAATGGTATATTATCGGTTTCTGCTAAAGATAAAGCAACTGGCAAAGTTCAAAATATTCGTATCGAAGCTTCATCTGGATTAAGTAAAGAAGAGATTGAAAAAATGAAACGCGAAGCTGAGTTAAATGCTGATGCAGATAAAAAATTAAAAGATGAAGCAGATAAATTAAATGCAGCAGATGGATTAATTTTTCAATCGGAAAAACAAATAAAAGATTATGGCGATAAAATTCCTGAAGATAAAAAAACAGTAATTGAAACAGCATTAGCAACGTTAAAAACAGCACACGATAGTAGAGATTTAACTGCTATTGATGCTGCAACAACTAGCTTAAATGCTGCTTGGGAAGCTGCAAGTACAGAGTTATATGCTGCAATGAATGCGCAGCAACAAGGTGGTGCCGAAAATGCAAGCCCAAATGCACAGCAAACCGAAAATGCTACTGCTAATGATAACGTACAAGATGTGAATTACGAAGAAGTAAAATAATAGCGTAATATAACTCATAAAAAAAGCTCTTTAATTAATATTAAAGAGCTTTTTTTTATGGGTTAAAGTTTATGTTACAATTACATATAATATAAACTAATTATTATGCAGCTGTTTCAGGTTTTGGCATAGTTGCTTTACGCGATAATTTTGCCTTACCATTTTTAGGATCTGTACCAATGTATTTTACACTAATAATTTCACCTTCTTTTAAAACACCTTCAAGTGTATCCAAACGTTTCCAATCTACTTCACTAATGTGCAATAAACCTTCTTTGCCTGGCATAAACTCAACAAATGCACCATAAGGCATTATCGATTTTACTGTAGCTTCATAAACTTCGCCAACTTCGGGTATTGCAACAATTGCTTTAATACGACCAACTGCTGCTTTTAAATCTTCAAATTTTTCAGCAAAAATTTCAACACGACCGCTATTATCAACTTCTGTAATAGATATTGTAGCGCCAGTTTTCTTTTGAATATCTTGTATTACTTTTCCTCCAGGTCCAATAATTGCTCCAATAAATTCTTGAGGTATAATAATTACTTCAAAACGAGGTACGCATTCTTTGTATTCTACACGTGGCGCATCCATTGTTTTCATAATTTCAGCCATAATGTGTAAGCGTCCTTCGCGTGCTTGTGCTAATGCTTTTTCCATTACTTCGTAAGGTAAACCATTTACTTTCAAATCCATTTGCACAGCAGTGATACCATCTTTAGTTCCACAGATTTTAAAATCCATATCACCTAAATGATCTTCATCGCCTAAAATATCAGATAATACAGCATATTGTCCTTTATCGTTAGTAATTAAACCCATTGCGATACCAGTAACTGGTTTAGCAATTTTAACACCTGCATCCATTAACGCTAATGTACCAGCGCAAACTGTAGCCATTGATGATGAACCGTTAGATTCTAAAATATCTGAAACCACTCGAACTGTATATGGTGTATCGGTAGGAATAACTTTAGATAATGCACGCATTGCTAAGTTACCATGTCCAACTTCTCTACGGCCAACACCACGGTTAGGTTTAGCTTCGCCAGTAGAAAAACCAGGGAAGTTATAATGCAAAATAAATTTAGTTTCACCACGATAAAATGCACCATCAATCATTTGAGCGTCTTTACCTGTACCTAAAGTTACGGTTGTAAGCGATTGAGTTTCGCCACGTTGAAAAATAGCTGAACCGTGAGCTGCTGGTAAATAACTTACTTCGCTCCAAATTGGGCGAATTTGATCGGTCTTACGACCATCTAATCTAATTTGTGTATCTAATGTTGCCTGACGAACTGCATCATACTCAACATCGTGGTAATATTTATTTATTAAAGCCTCTTTTTCTTTTAACTCTTCGGCTGTAAAAGTTGCTTTATACTCTGTTAAAACTGCTTTAAATGCTACTTTACGCTCATTTTTATTAGGGTTACCCTGTTTTGCAACGGCATAAACTTTATCGTAAGTTGCTTTAGAAACGGCTGCTTTTAAATCAGCATCATTTTTTTCGTGGCAATATTCGCGTTTAGTTTTTAAACCTGCTTTAATAGCAAATTCTTTAATTGCGTTAATTTGAACTTTAATAGCTACATGAGCAAATTTTATAGCCTCTAACATTTCTGCTTCGCTAACTTCGCTCATTTCACCTTCAACCATTGATATATCTGTTTCGGTAGCGGCAACAATCATTTCTAAAGTTGCGTTTGGTAATTCATCTGCATTAGGATTAATACATAATTTACCATTAATTTTAGCAACACGTACCTCTGATATAATTCCGTTAAACGGTATGTCAGATACTGCAACTGCTGCACATGCAGCTAAACCAACTAATGCATCGGGCATTGTTTTTTTATCAGATGATATAAGCGATAACATTATTTGTGTGTCGGCATGGTAATCATCTGGAAATTGAGGGCGCATTGCTCTATCTACAATACGACTAATTAATACTTCATAATCTGATAATTTTGCTTCGCGACGAAAAAATCCTCCAGGAAAACGACCTGTAGCCGCATATTTTTCTTGATAATCTACTGTTAAAGGCAAAAAATCAATTCCTTCTTTTGCATCTTTGTTACTTACTACAGTAGCTAAAATCATGGTGTTACCTAACTTTACTACTACTGCTCCATCAGCTTGTTTAGCTAATTTACCTGTTTCCAGGGTTACTATTCGTCCATCTCCCAGGTCGAATGAATGTTGAATTCCAATTTGTGACATCTTTTTTTTGTTTTGTGTACCGACGTTTTCGATACGG
>JAYSUQ010000005.1:0-2478 GCA_043718985.1 Bacteroidota bacterium
GCACCTTTTACCTGACAATCAACCTCATTAAAAACGCCGTCTTTATTTAAATCTTCTTCTTTATCGTTAATGTTATCTTGGTCTAAATCCCAACAATTAAATGTATTCGCATCTTTTTTTGCTGGATACAGGCCATCGTCGTAAGCGCCAATAAATTCTTGCTCAATAGCAAAACTAACTACAGATAATGGGCGATAACGACCGCCAGCTAACTGATCGGTAGCATTCATTCTTCGGTAAAAACTTTCGTAAGCATCTTTAGTTAAAATACCTTTAATACCTTTAAATCCTTTTATAACCCAATCGTTTTGGTGTATAATAATTCCATCATCTAAGGCATACTCATTATTTAGTGATGTTATATTTAATAATATACCCAATGCTATTAAAATAAAAATAGGTGTTTTTTGGTTTTTAAACGGAAAATATTTAAAAGTATTTTTTAACTCCGTAAATTCGGGTTGCTTTGGTGTGGTAGTTGTTTGCTTAGCCATTTATAAATAAGGTTATCTTACAAATATACTTAAATCTTCAAAAAAATGGATTTTGATTGCAAAAAATAAGTTAAAAACCCTTAAATTGCTACATATTATGTTTAAAATAGTGCCAGATAAACAAAAAAGCTTGCTATTTATTGGTGTATTTTTTGCAATAACAACTGTTGTATTTGTTTACTTTAATCAAAAAACAACAGCCGAACTTGTTAAAATTTGCGAAGTTAATTTACACGTAAAAGAAAAATTAGCTTATAAAAATGTTTCGGTAATTAACGATGCTTTAAAAAAAACTACACCCAAACGTTTATTTGTAGCCTTAAACTCAAGTTTTAACGATTTATATAAAAAAAGTGGCATTGCATTATATGTATATCAAAATGATAGTTTAGTTTTTTGGAGTGATAATGAAGCGGCTGTTGATTTTTTTAATTATACCAACGAAACTAATACTCAGTTATTAGAATTGCGTAATGGTTGGTTTGAGTACATTAAACAAAAAGATAGTTTAAACCCAAACATAGCAATTGTTGCATTAATAGCAATAAAACCAAAATACGATTTCGAAAATAAATACTTAGATAATCATTTTGTAGAATGGCTAGGTTTGCCTGATGATACAAAAATTAATAAAAACATAACCACAATAAACTATGCAATTAAAACAAATACAGGAATGCCCTTGTTTGAAATTAGCCGAAACGAAGGACTTTATGTAAGTAAATTTTACAACGAATTAGCTAGTTTGTTTTTTTATATTGCTGTTATATGTATATGTTTATTTATATTTTTTTATTTAAAAGCTAAAATAAAAAACGAAACCTTTTTTTGGTTTATGTATGCAAGTTTTTGTTTTGCATTTATAACAATTGCAACTTATTTTAAATGGCCTCGTTTTTTGTTTAATACTGCATTATACGATCCTAAAATTTTTGCCGATGCCTCGTCTTTTTATTATTGTTACCTGGGCGATACATTAACTAATGCATTATTAATATTTTTTTTAGCCATTGTTGTTTATAAAACTAAACACGAAGTATTTAATGTAAACCGCAAATTGTTATTATTAATTTTTTTCGGCTCAATTATTACTTTAATGTTTTTTTCAAATTCAATATCAAATTTAATATATAGTTTAACCAATAACACAACCTTATCGTACAATATAAACGATTTGTTTAGTTTTTCGAGTTTTAGTTTAGTTGGATATTTATCAATAGGTTTTTTATTATTTTCGTATTATTTATTTGTTGAAAAACTTGTTGTTTTAATTTTAATTACCGATAATTTTAGGAAATTATTTACGACTGTTTTTTTTATAATTACAGCCATAGCTTTTGTATACATTCATCAAACATCGGGCAATTATTTTAATTATTTATGGCCATTGCCATTATGGGTAATTTCTTATTTTTTACGCAGGTACAAAGCGTCGTATAATTTTATCAATATTGGTTTAATAATTTTAGTAACAACCATTGTCGCATCTAATTTATTTTATAAATACGAAGTAGAAAATAAACGTAAAACATTTGAAGCCTTATCTTATAACTTATCCGAAAGGCAAGATGTAATTGCCGAAAATGAATTTATAAAAATAGCTAGCTCAATTAAAAATGATATTAAAATAAAAAATTTATTATCGTTTTTACCTTTAAGTACCGATAAGTTAGAGGAAACAATAAGGCAATTAAACTTTTCGGGTTATTTTGAACGGTATGAAATTACCTTATCCTTGTTTAAACACGATTGCACGCCAGTGTTTAAAATGGAAAATGAAGAGTATTTAAATGAAGAATATTTTGCGCAGCAAATAGAAAAAAAAGGAATTCAAACCATTTGCGACGAATTATTTTTTATTGACATTGAAAAAAAACCAATTAAATATATTGCTAAAATTTTAATTGAAGATTTATCTAAATCGCCAGATAGGTTGTTTACACTATACATACAGCTCGAACCTAAACTTGCTAATAACATTGGA
>JAYSUQ010000041.1:0-2211 GCA_043718985.1 Bacteroidota bacterium
TGCTAAAGTAGCAAATGCAGCAAAACCAAATAGTAATTGTTTTTTCATGACTTTTTTTAATTTTAATTAAACAATGTGTATATCAAATTTACAAAAAAAGAAGTGAAAAAAACGGGATGTTAGTATGTTTTTTTTATACAAAAAAACATCAAAATTAGTTATAAAAACAACTCAAGGGTTTCTAGTTTTAATCCTCTCGATCCCTTTATTAATATGGTTTTACCTGAAATTTTATTTGATTTTAAATATGCAATTAAATCAACTACGGTTTCAAAAAAATGCAAATAAGTATGTTTTAATTTTAGTGCGTTAAATAATGGGCCAACAAAAAAAACATTTTTTTGATTTAGGCTTTGTAATTGATTTAAAATTGTTTGGTGTTCGGTGTTGGCGTATTCACCTAACTCAAGCATATCACCTAATATAATTACCTTATCTGTTTGTAATTGTTGGTTACAAAAATTATCAATAGCCAATTGCATACTACTTGGGTTGGCATTGTAGGCATCTAAAATTAAAGTATTATGTGGCGTAGTTTTAACTTGCGAACGGTTCATTTCGGGCAAATAATTTTGTAATGCTTCATTAATTAATGTAGCGTTAACATTAAAATAATTACCTACACAAGCTGCGCATAAAGCATTTATGTAATTATAATGTCCAAACAATTTAGTTTTAACTAAATCTGTGTTTTCAATAGTTAATAGTTTGGTTGCCCATTTAAATTCAACAAATTGCGAGTTTTGGTATTGTTTGGCAAATACGTTATTGGTGTTTTTTTCACCGTAAGTAATTGCATCAATGCCTTTTGCTAAATCGCAAACAACGGCATCATCTGTATTTAAAAAAATAGTTTCGTTTTTACTTTTTATAAATTCAAATAATTCGCCTTTGCCTTTTTTAACACCTTCTTCGCCACCAAACCCTTCTAAGTGAGCCTTGCCAATGTTGGTAATAATTCCAAAATTTGGATTGGTAATATCGCATAAAAAAGCAATTTCGCCTTGGTGGTTTGCCCCCATTTCAATAATAGCAATTTCATAGTTTGGGGTTATTGATAAAATGGTTAACGGCACACCTATATGGTTATTTAAATTACCTTTTGTTGCCAATGTTTTATATTTTTTTGATAAAACGGCATGCATTAATTCTTTATTAGTTGTTTTGCCATTGCTACCCGTTATGGCTATAAAAGGGATTGTTAATTGTAACCGATGATGTTTGGCTAATTGTTGCAATGCCTCTAAGCTATTTTTAACTAAAAAAATAGTTGTATTATTTGCATACTTTTCATCATCAACAATAGCGTATGCACAGCCTTGTTTTATTGATTCGACAGCAAATGTATTCGCATCAAAATTATCACCTTTTAGTGCAAAAAACATACTGTTGGCAGCTAGTTTGCGAGTATCGGTTGTTACTAAGTAATTGCACTCAATATATAATTTATAAAGTTTTTCAATTGTAATGTAATTTGCCATATGTTTTTAATAACGTTGTTTATTTTATTACAGTATTGAGTATTACCTAAAAAAACTTTAAGTATTTGTAAAAATAAAAAGCCTTTGTAAATTAATACAAAGGCTTTTTATAATTTATTAATAGGCTATTGTTATTTACCAAAACCTACTGGGCTACCAACACGCACCATAGCACATCTAAAACCTAAGTATGACGTTGATTGACGTTGATCTAAATAACGACGCGTGCCAGGGTTTAACCAATACGCTCTATCTCTCCAGCTACCACCTTTATAAACACGAGCTTTATCATTAATTAAAGATGATTTAGCATATTCGTACATTAATTTATCAGCTTTATCACCATAAGCATCTTCACCTTGCCCGTAGTATAAAGATGAGTTTACATCGCCATCTAAATAACTAATATAGTCAGATGTTTTGTAGTTACGACGCTCATCTAAATTATCAGAAGATACCGCGGCAGTAACTTCTCTCCATTTAACACGACCAGGTATGTCCGATTTTCCATCGGCAGGAGCGTTGCTATAATTTTGAGCATCTTTGGTTAATGTAGTTAAAACACTATCAACCATGTCTGTAGTTTCGCCCGACACACCGTGTGCAGATGGAACGTTTACTTTATGAGTAAATTTTTGAAAAACAGGACCATCAATGTTAGTTGCAATAGTACCATCAGTACTATCTTTAACTTGTGTTACAAATACATTACCTCTAAAAGGTCTAAATT
>JAYSUQ010000042.1:0-2208 GCA_043718985.1 Bacteroidota bacterium
AAATTAGTTTATAATATGCAGCAAGCCTGTTTTGTTTAGCGTAGCCGAGTTTATTTTGTAAATGTACACACCGTTTGGCAGGGCACTTACATTAAACTCTTTATTTGATGGCCGATAATTATTGTTTGATGAACTGTTGAGTGCCAAATAACTTTTGTTTAAAAAATATACCTATAAAGTAATTTCCAATATTTATGTTACTAGTTTTTAATTTTAAGATATTGGATATTGTGTTTTCAAATAAGACAACCTCCCCAAGTGTATTAGTAACAATAATTGTGTATGGCTGATTATTAAATGATAAACATTCAACGTTAACCTCTGATGTTGTTGGATTGGGATAAATGTTAAATTTAAGGTTAGCCACTCCTTCTTTTTTAATGTTAGTTGATGATTGATAATAACCTAAAACTAAAACTTTTGTTAAATTGATTGTGCCAAAAGATGACGGATTATTTCCTGTAAAACTTGTTGTTAAAACTGGTAAATCAATTGTATTGGTATTAAAAACAGTATACCTATTTGTTTGATTAGCTGGTAAATAATACGGTTGCATAAACGGACTTGGGTTATCAATACTTAAACTAATTGAGGTTGAGGCCACAGAAGTTATTAACACTACTATTGAATCAAATACAATTATTGAATTATAAATTGGTAACTTAATTTTTTTATAATCACCGTTAGTTAGTGTAAAAGAAAGTGGAGAGAAGTTTAAAGATTGCATTGTTAATGTTGAATTTGGTGTACCTGTAATTGCACAATTGGTAAAATCTCTCGTCTGATTTAAAGTATCAATTGCTATTTGAGCTTTAATGTTTAATAGTAAAATGAGTGCTAATATTATGCAATTTATTTTTTTCATAACGTGTTATTGTTTAATTATTTTTTTAATACCTATTAATTTCCCCTTACCTCTTAACTCAATAAAATAAATACCACTAATTAAGTTGTTGGTTTTGAGTTTGAATTTTTTATCTGTAATTGTTTCGCATAGAATAATTTCGCCCAAAATATTTTTAATATTTAATAATGCGTTATCCCCTGTGAATTTGTATTCAACATTTAAAATATCATTTACTGGATTTGGATATAACTTAAAATATTCATTTTGTTGCTTTAACTCATTTACATCTAAATTTGTATCTTCCCATAAACTAATGCTATCAAGGTAGTAATAAGCATAAAATGGGTCGCTAGGTATTGGATTAGTTGCAGATATATATAAGGTGTCGGTATTTGCATTACTATTAAAGTTACCTATAGTCATATACTGTTCGCCCCCATTTGCTACAAAACAACCTTGTATTTCTGCCCAGCCAATTGTATCAGTTAAAAAACCACTTTGATTTACTACTTGTGGTATGGCATTTATATATTGTCCACTAATTAATACAGGTAATGTAGTACTGAAATATGCCCCTAATTGTTTTATGGCACATTCTTTTCTATCAGACCGTGATGTAAAAAAACTAGCGCAATATGTTTTACCCGTAATTAATGGATAACTTAAGTGTTGATAGCAATATTCTTTATAATTAGAACCATTCTCCTGATATACAGAAATACCTACAAAACCACTTCCGTTTTTCGAAATACTATTACCGAAAATATTAGTTGGTACACCACAATATGTATTCGAATAAATTGCGTGAAAATAATCGGCACTATTAAATGAATACCAATTATCTACGATGTGTTTTACAGGAAATGAGGTATAGTTATCAAAACCACCACCACAATTTAACGGCGGTGTATAAAGTTCGAAACTTGGATTTTGTATTAAATTAATTTGCGCAAAAGCAATATTAAAAAACAAAAAAGCACAAACCAATAATGACTTATGTTTTTTTGCAATTACATATTTATTTAATGATAACAAGTTTGTCTGTTTTTAATATCCGATTATTAACTAAGATACGATAAAAATAAATGCCATTGGTAAGGCTTTGCTCGTAAATATTAAGTGTACCTACTGTATTTTGTAATTGATATGTTTTAATCAGTTTACCCGAAATGTCTATTATTTGCATGGTCGCATTTGCATTGTTACCTAAATTATAATCAAACGACATATTACCATTATTAGGATTTGGTTTTAAATTAAATGCAATATTTTGCGCTAAAAATAAGGTAATATTGTTGCTTTAATTATTTAGTTATTAGCTATCATAAACACAAAAACTATTTACCTAACTACGCTAATAA
>JAYSUQ010000043.1:0-6005 GCA_043718985.1 Bacteroidota bacterium
AGATATTACTCCCACTGAATTTTTACAAAAATATGCTGATACAAAATTTGACAGCACTGTTTTTAAAATTCAAATTGGTGCTTATAAAATGGCGGAAAATTTTAATTATGCTCGTTTAATTGGCCAGCCTGTTTTAAATAAATACAAAGGTTCTGATAAGATAACACGTTTTACAGTTGGCGAATATGATACGTTTGGTAAAGCAAGTGTAGCGTTAATTAATGTTGTTAAGCTAGTGGTTGACGATGCATTTATTATTGCTGTAAAAAATAATGTGCGCATTAGTTTAAAAGATTTACTTAAGGGTAAATAAAAAGTATAGCCAAACTATTTGTAATTAAATTATAAAGCCCGCTTTGTTTGCAGGGTAGCAATTAAATGTGCCTATTGCTTTTGCAATTACAGTATTGTTTTTTATGCAAATTACATCGCTACTCGCAACTAATAAATGTTTGCCTTGTTGTTCTAATTTACCAATAGCAAGTAACTCATCGTTAAGTAACGCTGGTTTTAAAAAATTAATTTTAAACTCAATTGTAGATACAGCCATGTTATCTTTTTGCACAACCGATAAACACGTAACGCCTAATGCCGCATCTATTAAGGCAGCAATTGCACCGCCATGTGCTGCTAATGGCGTTGCTAAGTGCGTTTGTGTAATAGTTAAGTAATAATGCACCAAGCCAGGTTCTATTACTTTAAAATTCATACCAAGCATTTTACCAAAATTATTATTTGCAATGTATTGTTCTAAAATTGTCATTTGTATAGTTGTTAAATAAAACAAAACCCCTAATCTGATGTTCAAATTAGGGGTTTAAATTAGTATTAGTTTTGGTTATGCTTCTTGCGCTACTTTTGGTGCTGCTGCCAAAATTTCGGCATTAGCTGCTGAGGCATACTGATCGAAATTTTTAATAAATTGTTCAGCTAAGTTTTTAGCCTTTGCATCGTATGCAGTTTTATCTGCCCACGAATTACGAGGGTCTAAAATATCTGAAGGCACATCTGTGCACGATTTCGGAAACTTTAATCCAAAAAAGTTAGTTGTTCCCATTTCGGCTTTATCTAACTCACCGTTTAATGCGGCAGTAATTAACGATCGAGTATATGAAAGTTTAATTCGGTTACCTGTTCCGTAGCTTCCACCAACCCAGCCAGTATTTAATAACCAAACATTAACATTATTTGATTTTAATTTTTCGCCCAATAACTCAGCATATTTTGTTGGGTGCAATGGTAAAAAAGCTTTTCCAAAACAAGCGCTAAATGTTGTTGTAGGCTCAGTAATTCCCATTTCGGTACCTGCAACTTTTGCAGTGTAACCCGATATGAAATTGTACATAGCTTGCCCAGTTGTTAATTTAGATATTGGAGGTAAAACACCAAATGCATCGCATGTTAAAAAGAAAATATTTTTTGGAATATCTCCAATTGCAGGTGTAACGGCATTATCAATATAATTTGCAGGGTAACTTACGCGTGTGTTTTCGGTACGAGAAATATCTGCATAATTAACGGTAGTAGTACCTTCGTTATAATTAATGTTTTCTAACAGCGACCCAAATTTAATGGCATTAAAAATTTGAGGTTCTTTTTCGGCAGTTAAATCAACGCATTTTGCATAGCAGCCGCCTTCAAAATTAAATACCGATTTATCTGCCCAACCATGTTCATCATCGCCAATTAATTTGCGGTTAGGGTCGGCACTTAATGTTGTTTTACCAGTACCCGATAATCCAAAAAAGATAGCAGTGTCGCCATCCTTACCAATGTTTGCAGAGCAGTGCATTGATAGTACCTTTTTTTCGTGAGGTAAAATATAGTTTAATACTGCAAAAATAGATTTTTTAATTTCGCCTGTATATGCTGTGCCTCCAATTAAAATTATTTTTTTTGTAAAATTAATTATCGCAAAATTATGTTGGCGAGTGCCATCAATTTTAGGATCGGCTTTAAAGCCTGGGGCATTAATAATTGTCCAATCGGTTTTTGCAGTTTTTATTTCTTCAGCCGTAGGGCGTAAAAATAAATTATACGAAAATAAATTTGCCCAAGGTGTTTCGTTAACAACACGTATGTTTATTCGATATGCTTCATCTGCACAAGCGTATGCATCACGTACCCAAATTTCTTTGCCACCTAAATAAGCCAACATACGATTGTGTAAAGTATCAAATTTATCGGCTTCAAAACGATTGTTAACATCGCCCCACCAAACACTGTCTTTTGTATTTTCGTCGTAAACTACAAATTTATCTTTTGGCGAACGCCCTGTAAATTCGCCAGTATCAACTGCTAAAGCGCCAACATCTGTTAAAATGCCTTGTCCGCGTACAATAGTTTCTTCAATTAATTCAGATGGATGTAAATTCCAATAAGCCATTTCTACATTAGCAAGGCCTAGTTGGGCTACAGAAGCATCTTGTGCTTTAAATCCAATTTCGTTCATATTAAAAAGAGTTTTTTTGTTTTTAGTTAGATGGCAAAATTACAAAAAAAAATCGAAGCATTTTGCCCCGATTTTCCACAATTATACTGTTTAAATGGTGTTTTTTGTTGATAAATATATTACATACCGCTACCAAAATGACTCATGCTTTCGCGTACCATTGGGTTTACCGATAAAACAGGGATGTTACTTAAATCAACTATTTTTTGCGACATGGTACCACTAAACATTTCGCCTAAACTCACATCTTTTTTATTCATTTGTATAATTAAGTCGCAATCATTTTTGTTTGCATATTCAATTATAGTTTCGGCAACCATTGTACTTGGTATTGATTTGTTGGTACAATTAACTCCCTTTTCTTTAATGAATTTTTTCACTTGGTGTAAATAGGGTAGTAATTCGTTTTCGTATTTAGCATCGCTAGGATGAAACACAGATACAATGCGAATATCGGCACCGTAATATTTTGCAATTTGTACGGTTAAACCTACTTTCTCTCTACTTTCGGCACTTGTATCAAAAGGCATTACAATGTTTTTACAAGGTGTTGGTGTGTTTGCCGAACGTATTGTGATAACAGGGCAAGGAGCGTTTTTAATAAATTTACTCGCAATGTTAGTCCCCATAAAACTTCTAAAACGTACGTGCGAATCCAAACCTGCAATAATTAAGTTGCATTTATTTTCGGTTGCTACAGCATCTGTAACATCATACAAATCGCCTTTTCGATTTACAATTTCAACATCAAGCCCACTTTCGGCACGTGTTGTTTTTGCTAAGTTTTCTAATTCATCAGCGTGTTCAAAGGCTTCTTGCTTATAAACATTTAATAAAATAAGTTTTGAGTGTGTAAAACGAGCTAAATTATAGGAATGTTTTACGGCTATTAATGATTGCTTTGAAAAATCAATAGGAATTAATATGGTACTGTTTTCTTTTATAATCATAACGAGTTATTTTGAATAAAGATAATTAAAAAAATAATTAGTCGAACAAAAAAACGTTTTAATCTATTAAAAATGAAATTTTAATAACTATACTATTATTTATTTACGGGTATAATCAACGTTTTCTTTCACAAAAAACATATCGTTATAATTTGTTATTTTTTTTATGGTTTCAATTAATGTTATTTGTTCTTTTTTACTGAGTTCGGTTAATTTAAAGCATAAGTCGTGCTCACCTTCGCGCCCCCATCTAAAACTTTCAAACACTGGCTTTTTAGGATGGTTTTTTATTAAAGCATCAAACTCTTCGTGTGCCTTGGCATCAACTCCAGCACCTTTGCTAATAAATGATACAACTAGGCGCATTTGTTCGGTTTTCATATTAGTTAAATTAGTTGTTTTAATTGCATTTTTTTTCGTTTTGCAACATGTAAAGTTACACGCTAGGCTAATTAAGGCTATTATTAAAAATAAATTTTTCATTTTATAAAGTTGTTTTTATTGTTGGTGTATTATTTATATTCAAATTACTTGCCAATTGTAATTATTTAAATTTACGATCTAAATCTCGGCTTATATCTTTTGTTTTAATAGATTCGCGTTTATCGTATAATTTTTTACCTTTTGATAAAGCAATTTCTAATTTAGCAAATCCTTTATCGGTGGTAAATAAGGTAATTGGTATAATTGTTAACCCTTGATCTTTCATTTTTTTTTCGAGTTTTACTAACTCTTTTTTATTTAACAAAAGTTTGCGCTCACGAGTTGTTATGTGGTTGTAAACATTGCCATCGGTATATTCACTAATGTTAATGTTTTTCACAAACAATTCGCCTTTTCTAAAATAACAAAAGCTATCAACTAAAGCTGCTTTGCCTTCGCGTATGGCTTTAATTTCGGTGCCAACCAAAACCATTCCTGCCGTATAGGTTTCTATAAAGGTATAGTCAAAGCTAGCTCTTCGATTTTTAATTGAAACTTTTTGCAGTATATTCGTTTTCACTTTACAAATATATTATTTTTAGTATGATAACCCTGCAAATAGCCAACGAAACTGATTTTAAAACAATTTACAGCTTAGCATCTGATATTTGGAATGCTCATTACGTATCTATTATAGGGCAACAGCAAGTAAATTATATGCTCGAAAACATTTATAACGATAAAAGTTTATTAGAACAGCTAACCGTTAAAAAACATATTTTTTATTTAATTAAAGATAACGATGCAACACAAGGTTTTGTGTCTATTAGCAGTGATAATGCTTCAACTATTTTTATTCATAAATTATACATTAACCAAACAACAGCTAACAAAGGTTTAGGAACAATTGTTTTAAATTTATTAATTGAAAAATTTAAACCTAAAAGTTTTGAATTAACTGTTAATAGGCAAAATTATAAATCAGTTAATTTTTATTTTAAAAATGGTTTTAAAATTGAACGCATAGCCGATTTTGATATTGGAAATGGTTATGTGATGAACGATTTTGTTATGAAAAAAATAGTTGCAGATAAAAACGATTAGCTGCAACTATTTTAATTATTATTTAATTTTTGTTTTATATAATAGTAACATGGCCAACGTAACTATGTTTTTTTCCTAGTACATCGGTTAATTTTACTTTCCAAGTATACACGTCCTGCTTAGCAGCAATTCCTTTAACTGTTCCATCCCAACCCTTATCAATGGCGTTTGTTGAGTATATCATAGCGCCCCATCTGTCATAAATTTGCATTTCAAATTTATCAATACCAATACCTTTACCAGTAAATGTATCGTTTATGCCGTCAGGGTCTTCGGGCGAAAACGCATTTGGTATGTAAAACGTAAACTCAGGCCCAATTTCAACAGGCACATAGGCGGTATCTCTACAGCCATATTGATTACGTACAATTAACTCAACGGTGTAAGTTGTTACATTGTATTCGCTATAAAAATGTGATGGATTAATGTTTACAGAGTCAATTAATGGGCCATCACCAAAATTCCAAGTAAAATGCGTAAAATTTTCAGATAGATTTGTAAATTCTTCGAGTGGTGTTGCAATATTACCTGGGTTAGGTGTTACTGTAAATTGTGCTATTGGCACAGGATATACTGTTATATATGATAGTTTAGATTGCGTACTAACGCAATTTTTACTTGTTGTTGCCGTTAACATAACATTGTAGGTTGCTAGTTGGCTTGATGAGTTGTTGTTGTAACAATGTGTTTGCGAATTGCCCGATGTAGCTACTAACGGCGCCGATCCATCTCCAAAATTCCAAGTCCATTGCACAATTGGGTCTAAATTATTTAAGGTTTGAGTTAACTCTTTAAACGTTGTGCAAAAATTAGGCCCGCAGCTATCTTGCTTTGCACTAAAGTTAGAAATTGGATTAAAGTTAACAGTAACTGTTTTAGTAAATGCCTCAACACATTGATGGTTAGTTATGGCAATTAAATTAATGGTATAAGTGCCTCCTGTATTAAATGTATAATTGGTATTTTGCCCAGTAGTTTCGATACTTGCAGGCGTGTTATTAAAATCCCAATTGTATTGTGTAACATTACCGCTGTTAGATTGTGGCGTACCTGTTACACTCATTTGTATACCAGCA
>JAYSUQ010000044.1:0-18589 GCA_043718985.1 Bacteroidota bacterium
ATCATAATTTGGCATTGAGTATTCATTTAAAAAAAGAAATTAAAACCATTAGTTTAGATAACGAAACGAGTATTTTATTTATGAAAAAAAGTTTAATTAAATTAGATGGTATACTGGGATGGAATTTAATAACTCATAAACAATTTGGATTAGGTTGGATAAAAAACTTAGGCAACAGATTTAACAATTATTTACCTAACGAATACCGAATTTTAAAATAAAATAACAGTACATTAGTAACATAAACAATTTAAAAATTAAAACATGTTCGATCAATTATTAAACTTAGTAAAAGAGCACGCTGGCGATGCTATTGTAAACAACCCCGCAATACCTAACGAAAAAAATGATGCTGCAATTAGTTCAACAGCAACATCAATAGTTGATGCATTAAAATCGCAAGTTGCAAGCGGTGGTGTTGGTGGTATTATGGAAATGTTTAAAGGTGGCGCAGCAGGTGTAAATTCATCATCTATGGCATCTAATGTTCAATCAACTGTTGTTACTAATTTAATGAAACAATTTGGTATTGATAACGCAGCCGCAGCAGGTATTGCATCATCAATGATACCAAAAGTAATGGAAAGCTTTGTTAAAAAAACAAACGACCCTAACGATAAAAGTTTTGATGTTGCAAGTATAGTTAGCTCTTTAGGTGGTGCGCAAGCGGGTGGTATTTTAAGTAAACTAGCTGGTTTTTTTAAATAATATTTTTTAAATAAAAAGGGTGTTAAATTTAATTTAGCACCCTTTTTTTAATGTGTAAAGTTATGATGAGTAAAGTAATAGGTATGAAAGTTAAACTTAAAAACATAAAATTTATTTTAATAACATATTTATTATTAGCCATTGTTAGTAGTACATTAACTGCTCAAATTATTACGGGCAAAATTATTAATGGGCTAACTAAACAACCATTAGAGTTTACTAACATTGGACTTGTTGGCAAAGGAATTGGTGCCATAACAAACGAGTTAGGTGAATTTACTTTAGATGTAAGTAAGACTAACTCTGATGATATAATTAAAATTTCTTACATAGGGTATATTAGCTTATCATACAGCATTGAAAACTATGTGCAAAAATACACAACAAGTAATGCAATAATTTATGTTTTTGAAACTCAAAACAATTTGAATGAAGTTGTTGTTAGACCAATAAAATTTAAAACAGATTGGGTTGGCAACACTCACAAAACAATTGCCAATGCGGCAGTGCAAACTAACGATAAAGATTCGGCAAAAGTAGGGCAAGAGGTAGGCACTCGTATAAAAATTAAAGAAAGAGAAACATACATTGATGAAGTAACGATTAATTTTTCGGAAAACGAAAGTACTGGCTGTGTGTTTAGATTAAATATTTATGATGGCAAAAATGCCAACACACCAACTATTTTAAAAGAGCCTATTTATATAATACTCGAAAGTGGAAAACAAATAGTTAATATTGATTTAAAAAAATATAATATAAAAGTAAATAACGATTTTATTATTGCAATGGAAGTTGTAAAACGTAAACCCAAAATGAGATTTAACATTTACGCCGTTGTTGGAGGTAGTGATGTTTGCACGCGCTCTACTATTAATGATAAATGGGAGTTTGTATCATTTATTGGCTTAAGTATGAGTGCAAAAATTAGTTATGAGGATAAAGGTTTTTTTGGAAATTTATTTAATTAAAATTCTAAACCCAAGCCAATAACAAAACCTTGTTTAAATAAATTGTAGGGGCCGTAACCAAGCACATAATCAATACGTACTATTTGAAAAATGTGTTCAACTCCAAAATTAACTTCATAATATTGATTTAATTTATCGTTTACTAAAACATGACCGCCTACCACTTCTTGTATACGTGTTTTTTTAAGTAATGGTAATTTGTTAAAAATAAAACCATTAAAATGATGTTCGGCATGCGCTTCGCTATACCATTGCTTTGTACTATATGCATAGTAAGGTAACAACTTAAACGAGTTTAAATAATCATTGTTAGCTAACAATGTTTGGTTACCATTTGCATGGTAATAATCCATAAACTCCATTTTTTTACTAGTTAAAAAACAACCACCTTTTAGCTCGTAAGCAAATGTACCCAACAACCCAAGTTTAACATTATCTGTAATTTTTAATCTAAGTAAGTCGTAATTTGCAATGGTATTTAAAACAGGAATGGCTTTTTTGTAGCCAATATTAATTACAGGATATTTGCTGCCAATAATTATTTTTTCGTGCGGGCGTGTGTTGTACTTTTGTTTAAACCTAACAGATGCTGCAACCTCAAAAACAAACGCATTATTAACGCTAAAACGTAAGGCATCTGTTTGCGGGTTTTGTGGGTCGTTGCTTGTAAATAATTTATTTTTATTATCGCGCCATAAATAATTTGCAGTGTTTTTTAAAGACGCTCGTTCGGCATATTCTAAATCAAAAAAACCAATTAGTCCATTTAAAAATTCTTTACGATATCCAACAGCAGCGTATGTTTTTTTATATAATTTAAAAAAATTATCATTATTAAATAACGAGTAAGCGGTGTTAATAGTTGTATTAATAGGATCGCTACTATTAAATTGCATTGGTGTTGAACCAATTTTTACATTAAACCATTCTGTTTTTTCGGGTGTTTTAAGGTATTTATAATCGGCTTGCCCGCCCCACAATAAATTAGAAAAGCCATACCTAATCGAACTCGAAAAGTAATGTTTCCTATTGTCTTCGTAAACCTTAGATAATGTAACTTTTAACGAAGCATTTGTGCCCTCAACAGTATTATACTGCAAACCCGAATTTAATAACCCCGATGTGTTTATTTTAAATTTATTAATTGATTTGGAGTAATGGTACCCAACTAACAAAGCGTTGATATTAAATTTATTGTTTTTATGATCAATACTATCTAAATATTTTTTTGATTTATGAATAACCGAAATACTGTCTTTTTTTGTGTAATCGCGTTTCTCTTCAACGGTTAACGGCACAGGTCGGTTGGCTTCCCAGTACAACGAATCTTTTTTATTTGCATCACCTTCAACTTTTAAAACTTCGTTTTTAAAAAAGTTTTTACTAATCATAGGGGTCAAATTATAGTTAGAAAATATTGCATTAAAAAAACCATCACCAATAAAACCAAATACTTTAAAATTAAAGGTAAGGTTTAAACTAATTGGCATCCAAATACTATCTGCCACTAACGCATTAAGTTGTTTAATGTGCAGGGTATCAACAAAATCAATTTTAGCATCTTTGGTTAAATAAACATCTGCACTGTGTATGCGCCACGAGTTTTCTTGTACATAAATTACTCCCCTAAAACATGGGTCGGTTTTGCGTTTTGGTGTAATTAATATTTTGTTTATCATTTTACCATCTTCAAACGTTGTGCCTAATAGTTTATAGCGGTATGAGAGTAAGGCGTTTTGGCTAATTGGAGATATAAAAGGCCTATCACTTAAACCATCTAATAAAATTAGGTTTTCGTACATATTAAATTTCATATCGCTAACCTGATTAAAACTAAAGCCTTGGTTGTTACCACTTACGCGACTTGAGTACATGATTTCTTTTTCGTTATTTGGTTTTTTAAAATAATAATTTGTTTCGCTTTCGCTAAGATAAACTACACCTAGTAAACTCGAATCGAGTTTATTGCCATTTGTTGCCATTGCATTTACAAGCTTTGCCATTGCTTTAGGAAAATCTTTTAAGCGCTGCAAACCTTTTATATAAGCATTACAGCTAAAGGCATTAACCTGATTTAAATAAAATTTTCGTTTTTTAATTGCTTGCCTTATAACTGCATAGGCAGCATCTTCGCCGTCGGTAATTATTACTTCTTTTAAATTGTAACTATCTGAGTTTAAATTTATGTTTAGTGTTTTATTTGCATCAATTACAATGTTTTGATATTTTTTTTTATACCCAACATATTGATAAATTAACTCGTAAGTGCCAGCATTTAATTTAAGCGAGTACAAGCCATCGGCATTGGCATTGGTGCCAATAGTTGTGCCTTTTACCATTACTGATGAAAACGGAAGCGGGTTATTTTTTTCGTCACAAATTTTACCGCTTACATTAAATGTTTGCGCGTAATAGTTTGTAAAAAAAAGAATTATAAAAATTAAACGAACTAAGGCTTTCATAAATTAAATAGCGTTTAATATACTTAAAAAAAGCTACTACAATCGTTACTGTTTATCTATTTTACTTAACAATAAATTTATCGCTAACAACCTCTGAGTTGTAATTTATTTTAATAAAATAAATGCCTGATGGTAAAACATCTGCGTTATAAGTTAGAAAACCATTTGATATTTCGGTTTTTGATAGTTGTTTTATAACACGACCAGCTGCATCAATAATAGTTGCATCTAAAATTGCGTGTGTGTTTTTAAATTTTATTTTAGTGTCGGTGTTGTTATAATTAATTAACACATTTTGTTTTGCTAAATTGTTTTCTAAATATATTGGAGCTTGTGTTTGCAACGTATTATCAAAATCGGTATGAGTTAATTTATAGTAGGTTATCCCATAATCTAAATGGGTATCGTATAGTTTATAATTAGCGCCATATTGAGAGTTATAAGATGTTACCTTGCCAACCTCGGCGTAGTTTATAGCGTTTTTACTTTTATAAACAGTATAATAATTACTGTTTATTTCGGATGCAGTTTGCCAACTAATTTCACTTTCGCATTCAGTAATTGCACTGCTACTAAATGATAGTAGTTCAATTGGTAATGGAAATGGACCATTTGATGTACCAAAGGTTGCACCGCCTAATGCAGTATTTTGCCAAGTTGGGCCACCATCATAACTACGCTCTTTAGATATGCCGTTGGTGCTAGTTGGTATTGATTCGTACAAACCTGATGCAAAAGTGGCTAACGATACCGAAATTGCACCACAAGGGGTAATTGTTGATGTTACGTGTGTGCTTTGAGCGCTTGTAGATAATTGCCCTGGGCCAGGCCCCCAAATTACAGCATCAACAACAGCTGGCGTTGCTGCATTGTTATATAACAAAACTTGCTCTCCACCATCGGTAAAAACTACAATTTCTCCAGCTGCACCAGCCACGCAGCCACCGCAAGCTGTCCAATTTAAATTTGGTGTGCAACTACAACCAACCGCACTTGCAATTGTGTAATACGCTCCAGCGGCAATAGTTGTAACTGATGGGAAGGTTATAGATACATCGCCATCGGTTAAAAACCAACAGCTAATATTTACCGAGCTTGTGCCAGCGTTATATAGCTCAACCCACTCTGATGTGTTTGGCATATTACTACCGTTTGAACCACCAACATCGTTTACCATTATTTCGTTAATAAAAACTTGCGCTTTTAATACAATAAACGAAGCAAGATATAAACTTAAAAAAAGCAAGATTTTAAATTTCATTATAAATAAGTTTTATAACAAATATATCATAATTGCTGACAAACACACTTATTTTAACGCTTAATTTAACATTTTGTTAGGTTAATTATTTAGCCTTAACTAACATTAAATGTTTTTCGAGGATATTGTTACCGTTTTTAGCTTGTTTTAATTCAACTTTTTCTTCGGTTGGGTTAAAGCCTTTTTTAGTAATGTTAATTATATAATTTACATCGCCTTTTAATGTTAAAAAATAATCGCCGTTTTCGTTAGTAAGTGTTGTTGTTATTAAATTGCCAATGGCATCAAATATTTTAACCTCGGCATTTGCTATGCCATTACCTTCAAAACTATCTCTAATAACACCTTTTAAAATTGATAAGCCCGAGTTTTCTTTTTTAATAAAATCGTTTTCGTAAATACCAATCGCACTTAAATCAACTTTATAAATATCACTTTCGCCAAGGCCTCCTTTTCTATCACTAGCAAAGTAACCTGTACTAGCATCGGCAGTAATGGTAAACGGCCCATCTTTACCAACTGTGTTAATAGGAAAACCTAAATTAACTGGCGCACTCCATTTACCATCTATTAAAATACTTCTAAAAATATCAAACGATCCCATTGAGCCGTTTCCATC
Source organism: Bacteroidota bacterium (assembly GCA_043718985.1). Lineage (GTDB taxonomy): Bacteria > Bacteroidota > Bacteroidia > B-17B0 > Aurantibacillaceae > UBA4416. The sequence goes on from JAYSUQ010000044.1 coordinate 6,022, forward strand.
GCTGCTATAAAATAATGTTTTGCCATCGGCCGATATAAAAACACCTACCTCATCAAATTCTGAATTAATTATAGCGCCTAAATTTTCGGGCTTGCCCCACTCATTTTTTGTTATTTTTTTAACGCACCAAATATCCGATTTGCCTAAACTACCCTTGCGCTCGCTGGTAAAATAAACTATTTTTCCGTCGGCAGTAATGCTTGCCCCTCCTTCAAAATAACTAGTATTAATTGGTTTTCCCATTGTTTCGGGAGTTTTCCATTTGTTACTAACTACTTTACTTATAAAAACATCTCCGCCACGGCTTTCGTTATCATTAATATCGTTTTTATAAATAAAAATTTGTTTTCCATCAGGTGCAATACCCGTACATGCATCGTGCGCATCTGTGTTAACATTACCTTGCACACCTTCGGCCAAAACCCAAACTTTATTAATGGTATCCCAAGTTGATATAAATATATCTTGAAAATATTTACCATCACCTTCAATATCTTTTGGTGAGTTTGTGGTTTCGGGTCGGCGGGTATTAAACACTAGCTTTTTACCATCGGCACTAATGCAGGGTGTTTGATCGTCGAATTTAGAATTAATTACCGTTCCTAAATTTTCAATTTTTAAGCTACGAGGGTTGTCTATAAATTTTTTTGCGTTAGTGCAATAGTTTAAATACAAATCAACATCATTTAGTTTAGCATCACTACTTTTTACTAAGGTTTTATATTGTGTTAATTCGTTTTTAGCTTCTTCTATTTTCTCATCGGCTAAATGTATTTTACCTAAAACTAAATAAGTTTCGGGCATTATATCTTTACCAGTTGTAAGGGCTTTTTTAAGTTGTTCTTCGGCAATATCAAACTTTTTTAACTCAAAATTACAATAACCAACATAGTACAAAACAGTGGCATCGGTTGGGTTTTTTTGTAAAACTTCTTTATAAACACTTAAAGCCTCGTTATACTTACCGGCATATAGTTTTTGTTTAGCCATTACCATTTTTACTTGGTCGCCAGCGTCTAAGGCAACGCAATGCAACGCTAACGATAAACAAATTGCCGATATAATAAATTTTTTCATAAGCGTAAATGTCAAAAAATTAAATTTTAATTTAAATATATTAAAATTTGTGCTTTTAAACTGTATTTGTGTATAAATTATGATTTTTATTAATATTATGTATTTTTGAAGTATGAGTAAGTTTTTATTTTATTTATTGTATCCGTTATTATATTTAATTGCATTACTCCCTTTTTCAGTTTTTTATAAGTTTTCAAATGTTATTTGTTTTTTTATTTATAACGTTTTTGGGTATAGGAAAAAAGTTGTTTTCGAAAATTTAAAAAATTCGTTTCCTACAAAATCACACGCCGAATTAAAAATAATTGAAAAGAATTTTTATTCGTATTTAATTGATTTGTTTTTAGAAACCATAAAAACACTTACCATTACAAAAAATGAAGCCATTAAGCGATGTAGTTTTAGCGATGAAACTACCATTTTGTTTAATAAATTAAATGCAGAGGGCAAATCGTGCATTATAGTAATGGGGCATTTTGGTAATTGGGAGTGGGCTGGCAATGCGTGTAGTTTATTAATAAAGCAACAGTTATATGTAATATACCACCCGTTAAGTAACAAACAGTTTGATGGCTTAATGTATAAATTGCGAACAAAATTTGGCACAAAATTGTATGCTATGCGCGACACAATTCGCGAAATGATTAAAAACAGAAATGAAATTAATGCCACTGCATTTATTGCCGACCAAACACCAGCGCCCGAAAGTGCCTATTGGACAACCTTTTTAAACCAAGATACGCCTGTGTTTTGGGGAACAGAAAAAATAGCTCAAAAATTAAATTACCCAGTTGTTTATGTAACAGTTAACCGAGTTAAGCGTGGTTACTACAAGGTAAATGCAGAGATTTTGGTAACCGAACCAAAAAATACTTTAACGGGTGAAATATCAGAATTACACACCAAAAAATTAGAAAAAGATATTATTGCGCAGCCCGAAATTTGGTTGTGGAGCCACCGGAGATGGAAACATAAAAAACCAGGCCATGTGCTATAAACGAATTTAAGATTGTGCGTGAGATAAGTGAAAAATATTTTTTAATGTAACAACAAATTTCATCCTCGCTTTTTTTTAACGCTCTAATTTTTAATCTGCTTAAAAACGTTACGCATTAATTATTTAATGGCTTTTTAATAAAATTCTAAAAGTTGTTCCTTTATTTTCTTCGCTTTCTAAAATATAAATTTTACCGTTATGATAATTTTCTATAATACGTTTACATAAAGATAAACCTAAGCCCCAACCTCTTTTTTTAGTGGTGTACCCAGGTTTAAAAATTTCTTTGTAATTTTTTTTAGAAACTCCCTTTCCAGTATCCATCAAATCTATTATAACCCCTTCGGGCACTTGTTTAATAGTTACGCTAAATGCACCCTTACCATCCATCGCATCTACTGCATTTTTGCAAATGTTTTCAATAACCCATTCAAATAATGGGGTAGATAGCATAACATGTATTTCAGTATCAGGAATAGTTACAGTATAATTTACGTTTTTAGAGGTGCGTGTTTTTAGATAATCAATTGCATTTTTTACAACAACACAAATGTTTTCGTTATGTAATGTAGGTTGCGAACCAATTTTAGAAAAACGTTCGGTTATTGTATTTAACCGCATTAGGTCTCTATTCATTTCGGTTACTATACTTTCATCTGTTCCATTTTCTTTTAAATAATCTGTCCAAGCCATTAACGATGAAAGAGGCGTACCTAATTGATGGGCTGTTTCTTTGCTCATACCAACCCATACTTGATCTTGCTCGGCTTTTCGAGCCGTGCTAAATAAAACATAAGCTATTAATAAAAACAAACCAATAACACCAAATTGTATGTAAGGGTAATATTTTAATTGAGTGAGTAAAGGCGATTGCTCATAAAAAATATAATTTGTTGCGGCACCTTCTCCTAAATTAATTTTGATAGGTGTGTTTTGCAATTCCATTAATGCCAATGTTTTTGATAACGCTTGCTGTGTGTTGTACTTTAACGAATCTAAATTGCCAGCTGCAATAACGTTGTGTTTTGTAGAGTCGGTATAAATAACAGGCACAGCAGCGCTATTAACAGCAACTTCGGTTATAAACGATTTTATTAAATTATCAAACACAACTTTAATATCGTTAAACAACCTGCTATCTTTAAAAAACAAATAATTTTTTTTACCCTTGTAATAATCAATTACAACTGGCGGATAGGTTTGCCGCATAACCTCCAACTCTTTTTTCATAGCATCGCTATCATTTGTAATTGCCGTATCTAAATTACGACTAGCAGTAACGTTTAATAACTCATCGGTTAAAATTACAGGCACTGTTGTGTTATCTTGCAATACTTTTAAAACAAATGTTATATCAACCAAATCGGCATTTAATTGTTGGGTTGCCGAGGCATATAATTCAGCTTTTTTTCGTTCTTCGTTTTGAAGTTTTAAAAACAAATCGTTTGTAAATTTTACAAGTTTTGCTTTACGCTGCACGGCATCGGCCCAAAGTTTTACTTTTACACGTTCGTCATCGGCAATGCGTTTAACTAAATTATTAGTATACCATAACGATGTGAAAACAATTATAATTGCTACCAAAAATAAAACCCATTTCCAACGTTGTTTTTGTGAGTAAATATTCATAGTAATTAGTTGAGTTTTAATAAAAGGTGTTTAATATTTAACAATGTATTTGTTGTGTTTTTTTTAATTAGTAAGCTAACTGTTTTCTTCCCACACAGTAGCTAAATGCACAATAGTTTGGGTTGCTAATTGCATGTCTTGCACACTTACCCATTCTTGCTTGCTATGAAAAGCGTGTTCGCCTGCATAAATATTGGGGCAAGGTAAACCCATAAAAGATAAACGTGAGCCATCGGTACCACCTCTAATGCTTGATAATATTGGTGTTACGCCTGTTCGTTTTATCGCCTCTAAGGCATAATCAACAACGTGGTAGCACGTATCTAAAACATCTTTCATATTACGGTACTGTTCGGTAACCGTAAATTGATAAGTGCATTTTGTGTAGTTTGTTAAAACTAATTTTGTTATTTCCTCAAGTTCTAATTCTAAAGCCTTAAGAGTTGGCGTATCAAAAGCTCGTATAATAAATTTTAGTTCAACGGTTTCTAAGCCACCGTTAATTGATACTGGATGAATAAATGGCTCTTTATTTTCGGTAGTTTCGGGCGTTTTATGTTTGGGTATAAGATTTATAATTTCGGATGCAATTTTTATGGAGTGTTGCATTTTGTTTTTTGCAAATCCAGGATGTGTAGAGAAACCATTTATTTTAATGCTTACACCATCGGCACTAAAGGTTTCATTTTCTATATGGCCTAAAGTTTCACCATCCATGGTATACCCAAAACTAGCCCCTAATTTTTTTATGTTTACTTTATCGGCTCCACGTCCAATTTCTTCGTCGGGGGTAAATAAAATACGAAGTGCTCCGTGTTTTATTTCTGGGTGTTGCATTAAAAAATTGGCAGCATCCATAATTTCGGCAACCCCTGCTTTGTTATCTGCACCAAGCAAAGTTGTGCCATCTGTTGTTATAATATCGTTTCCAATTTGCATGGCCAATGCAACGTGCTCATTAAATTTTATTATTTGAGTTGTATCATTTGGTAATACAATATCGGTGCCGTTGTAATTTTTATGTATTATTGGGTTTACGTTTTCGCCACTACAATCGGGCGATGTATCCATGTGAGAGCAAAAACATATTACGGGCACTTGTTTAGTTGTGGTTGATGGAATTGTGGCGTACACATAACCATCGCTATCCATTTCTGCATCTGTAATTCCCATAGCTAATAATTCGGTAACTAATAAATTTCCCAAATTTTTTTGTTTAAATGTGCTTGGGCAAGTTGTCGATTCGGGATCGGATTGTGTATCTATTTTTGCATAACGAATAAAACGTTCGGTAACAGTGTGTGTGTAATTTGTAAAGTTCATGTTTATTTAATTATGAATTGTTTTTTTGTAAAACACTATTCCTATTCTATCGATATGTTCGAGAATATCAACATTTTTTATTTGATTAAATAATGAAATATCAAATTTATAAGGTAATAGTAAATCATCTAGTTGCAATGATATTTTATTTAGAATTTCTGGCGTAACTTTATTTCCTTTTATGGTTAAATCAATATCAGAATTTGGTTTGTAATTTCCTTTAGCTCTTGATCCATAAAGCACGACCTCATCTATTTCTTTTTTAGAAATAAAAATTGTTTTAATTTTAATAATATGTTCTAACGATAATCCGTAATTCATTACTCCTTATCAAATAATGTTTTTTGTTCTCCCAACTTCAAACTTTCCATTTTGTTTTGAAAGTCTTTAAATAATTTATAATATGAAGTGATGATTTTATTATATATCTCATGCAGCGTATCTTCATTATACGTATGAGAAGTTTTATTTCTACTCATTATCATATCCATCCAGCCTTCTCCATCACTTATTAAATTCATTTTAAACCCTTCTCTAGTAGCATCTCTAGAGCCAGATATTGTATTGTTTCCCTGATATTCAGCATAATCTTTTATCACATTCCACGCAAGTTCATGCGTAAATTCAAAACGTTGTATAACACCTTCTTTTTCTAACTCTGTAATATCATTACTTTCTATTTTAACGCCTTCGGCTAATTTTAATATAGCTTTAGTGTAATTGCTAAATCTTTGTTCCCACCGTATATCTTTTTTATCCATAGTTATAAATTATCAATAAAGTAGTTTGTTATTTTTTCCATTAAGTGAGCCCTGTCTTTACCCAACACGTTATGTTCGTGCCCTGGGTACACATAGTAATCTAATTGTATGCCTTTATCTACAGCCTTTTTTTGATACATCATACTGTGTTGCCAAAGCACAACAGGATCTTGTGCGCCGTGTATCATTAATAATTTCCCTTTTAATTTATCTACATAATTTAGTAAATTATTTTTATCGTAGCCTTCTTTGTTTTCTTGTGGCGAATCCATATAACGCTCGGTATACATTATTTCGTAGTAACTCCAATCAATAACAGGGCCGCCCGCAGCACCAACTTTAAACACATTAGGGTGCCTAGTCATAAGTGATGTTGTCATAAAACCACCAAAGCTCCAGCCGTGTACGCCAATTCTATTTGCATCTACAAAGGGTAATGTTTTTAAATAATCTACACCTTTTAATTGGTCTTCCATTTCTTTATCGCCTAATTGGCGGTGTGTGGCTTGCGAAAAAGCTTTGCCTCTATAATCTGTTCCTCGGCCATCGAGCGTAAATACAATAAATCCTTTTTGTGCCATGTATTGATACCAAAGCTCGCCACCTGCCATCCAAGTATTAGTAACCAATTGCGAATGTGGCCCGTTATATAAATAAACTAACACTGGGTATTTTTTTGTTGAATCGAAGTTAACGGGTTTAAATAAACGACAATATAAATCGGTGCCTTCGTTGTTTTTTATCGTAAATAAATTCCAACTCCCTAATTTATATTCTTTAATAGGATTATCGGCTTTAAAAATATTTGTAGCTTTTTTTGTTACTGTGTTAATGATGTTGTATTCGCGAGGGGTTGTTGAGTTGCTAAAATTATCAATAATAAAATTTGATTTATCGTTTAATGTACATGTATGAAAACCATTGCCATAAGTTAATCGTTTTACTTCGGCTGTTTTTAAATTAACGCTATAATAGTCTTGATTTACTGGGCTTTGTTCGTTTGCATGAAAAAACAAATGTTCACCCTTTTCATCAAAGCCATTTTGTTGTTTTACTTCCCACAAGCCTTTGGTTAATTGTTTTATTAGGGTGCCATTTATATTGTATAGGTATAAATGATTGTAGCCATCTTTTCGGCTTTGCCATATAAATTGCGATGGGTTGTTTTTAACAAATAGCATTTCGTTTAAGGGCTCAGTGTATTTGTCATCTTTTTCTTGAAGCAATGTGCGCACAAATAAACCTGTTGTTGCATTATACTCGTTAAGCATCATGTGGTTTTGATTGCGGTTTAATATTGCAATGTAAATGTGTTTTTCATCAACACTCCATGCAATGTTTGTTAAGTATTGTTCTTTATCGCCTTCGGTTTTAACATAAATAGTTTTATTGTTTTTTACATCGTAAATCCCTAAAGTAACATGGTGGCTTTTATCGCCAGCCATTGGGTATTTTATGTTAGTGTTTTTTGCTGGTTTCACACTCCAATCTACAATTGGGTAATCGTTAATCATAGTTTGATCCATACGATAAAATGCTAAGTAGTTGCCATTGGTGCTCCAAAAAGTAGCTTTGTTAATTCCAAATTCGTTTTGATGCACATTTTTACCTGTATATACAATGTCTTGCGAACCATCGGTGGTAACTTGCACATCTTTATTATTTGCATGTATATACAAATTATAATTTTTGCAATAGGTATATGCAGCAGTTACAGGTTCTTTTTCATACGATTCTAAATCTGTTGGCTCTGTTTTTTTATCGGATTCTAAAATTGTTTTTTTATCTATCACATAAATTAACTCTTCTTTTTTATTACTTACATAAAACTCGTTAGCGTTTTTCCAAGTAATAACACCTAACGCGGTAAGAGTATCTTTATTATTTATTTTTAATGCAGTATTAATTTGTGTAAGCGATGCAGCATCAGTTATTTTACCTGTTGTGTTTTCGCCAATTTTTATGATGTTATTATCTGCAAAAGCAAACTTTGTAGTAGCAGGTATAAACGATAACCCGGTTAATCGTTTTGGCGCTAAGGTTGTTCGCCCTTTTAAAACTGCATCTTGTATAGTTAATAATTTGTTTTGTGCAATGCTTGTTGTTGCAATTACAATGCTCGATAAAATAACTAGTTTTTTCATGTGTGTAATATAACTTTTTCTTCAAAAAAATCGTCAGAAAAATTCATTAAATAAACCTTTTTGCTTGCGCGTGTAAATGCAGTATATAACCAACGAATGTATTCTGCATTTAGCATTTCTTTGGTTAAGTACCCCATATCAATAAACACGCAAGGCCATTGCCCGCCCTGTGCTTTGTGACAAGTAACGGCATAATTAAATTTTACTTGTAACGCATTAAAATAGGGGCTTTGCCGCAAGTAATTCATTTTACGACTTTTTATTGGTTCATCGCTCACATCATCCATAACGTTAGCAAACAATTGTTGCTGTTGCTCTTTAGTTAATGATGGCACTTCGGTTGTAATGCTATCAAGTAAAAGCGTTAAGCTAAGTTCGGGTTCGTTTTGATAATCGCAAAGTTTAACAACACATTCGGCAAAATTAAAACCATACATTTCTTTCCGTCGGGTTATTTTTTTTATTTCAAGACTATCGCCATTAGCAATAAAACCAGCTTCTGATTTTTCATCGAGCCAAAAATAATTATTTTTCACAACCATCATTAAATCACCACTACACAAATCTTCTTCCATGTAGCGCACTCTGCCTCGCACCGCTTGGTTAAATAAATTGGCGCGTTTATTACTTCGCGTAACCAGCAACACATCATTAAAACCATAATTGCTGTAAGCTGTATTTAGAGTATCTTCAAGCTCTTCGCCATTAAGCCTAACAACATCGGTATGTAAGCTTATTTTCGGAAAATTGCCGTCAAAATTCTCTATGCATTGGCGCAAGTGTGTTGCATTTTTTAAAATTCCACTGGCATCTTCTTGCCTTGCAACCTGTTTTAACTCTACATGGTTTACTAGTAAATTGTAACTTGCTTTAATGTATTCTATATTTAAAGCAGGGCTTTCGCTACTACCAATTGGTGGTAGTTGCGCTGTATCTCCAACCAAAATTAATTTACAATTTGTGCCGCTAAATACGTATTCAAATAAACTTTCGAGCAGGCTATGGTAAACCGAGTTAGAGCTTGGGTTATCTAAACCAATCATTGAGGCCTCATCTACAATAAAAATGGTGTTGGTGTGTTTGTTTTGTGCAAGTGCAAATGCAACGCCCCCATCGTGCGTTGGTATTTTTATAAATATTTTTTTATGTATTGTTTGTGCGGGCCTTTGCGAGTAATTTGATAATACTTTTGCTGCCCTTCCTGTTGGAGCTAACAAAACACTTTTCCATTTAAAACTTGGTAATGTTTTTGCTAATGCACCAATCATGTTTGTTTTGCCTGTGCCTGCATAGCCTTTTAAAATAAAAATTTCGCGCTCGTTTTGGTTGCTAATAAAATTGGCTAGCAATTGTATTAGATTGCTTTGATTGGCATTTGGTGTAAATGGCAAACAACTTAAAAATATTGAAACAAAATTTTGTGGTGTATAACTCAAGGTTTAATTTTTATTAAATATTGCTTGTATTAAAAAATAATGGGCTTGTTTTTAGTGTGTAGCTTTTAATTAAAAATCAAATACTGGGCATTGCGCTACATTGTGTTTGCTTTTTACATCAAGCAACTCATTAAACAATGGTGTTAAACCAAGCATTATTTCGTAAGTATGTGGTGCTTTTGCATTTATTTTATTTACCGAGTAATCGTATGCTAAACCAATGGTTAAATTTTTTAACATGCGAACCTGTAATATACCCGATACAAAACTTTTGTTACGAATGCTCGAGCCTATTCCAATTCGTTTGTATAAATAAACCATTAAATTAATTTCGGCACTTGGTATAAATGTAAACGATGAGTGTACGTTTAATGCTGGCACAAAAACAATGTTGTTGTTTAATTTAAATTTACTACTAACAGTTGCATAAATTTGTGGGGTTAAAATAGATTTGTTTCCTATTTGTTTATCGCCTTGCGTTTGCCTGTTTTTATAAAATTGAAACAGTGCAATGTCATAAATCATTTTACGGGTTTTAAATCTTAAGCCTGGTACAAAATCGGGATAGGTTGTAATTAAATTTGAACTTTTTTTAGTTATTGGATCGTTAACATCGATGGCACTTTTTGCAAATCCAAATTGCCGCATGCCAACCCTTAAGCCAAACGATAAAACATATTCGTGAAACAAAGGTAAATGAAGTGCGTAGCTTGCATATAAGCTTGTGTTTTGAAAAATACCAGCAATATCTTGCGATACATAAGCACCTATATTATGCCAACGTTTATAGCTTCGGGTAGGTTTTATGGTGTAGTTACCACTAAAAAAATTGGTGTGTGGCGCGCCTTCAAATCCTACCCACTGTTGCCTTACACCACTTATTAATTCAAACCCTGCATTTATATTACTACCCGAGTTTGAAGGGTTATAGCCCGATTTATTAAAAGTAAACTGAGTAAACTGAGGTGTTTGTTGCGCAAGTAAAGTAAAACAAAAACAAATATGTAATAAAAAATATTTCATCATCTTAATATGCTAACACTGCCTTTAATAAATTTATTTTTATTTGTTTTTTCGTAAAACAAAATATAATAATATGCGCCATCGGGTAGTGGTAAGCCAAGCGATGTGCCATCCCAATTTATATAGTTGTTAGTTTGATGATGAACTTGCTGCCCCCATTTATTATATACGGTTAAATTAAATTTTAAAAAATGTTCTAAGTTTTGTATGCTCCAGGTATCATTATAATTATCGCCGTTTGGCGTAAAGTGGTTTGCTGCAACAACGCCACATTCTTCTTGCTCTATAACAAAATTAGCATTTGCACTTTTGCCAAAAAAATCAATTACGTTAACAAAATAATTTCCTTTTTTTAAATTTTGATTATTTTTTAAATCGCCCCCATTACTCCAGTTGTAACTATAAGGCTCGGTACCAAAAGTTACTGTTACTGTTGCGCTTCCCAGTGTGCAGGTTTCGTTAATGGTTGCTACTGTAACTTTTAAATCTTGCGAAGTTAGGTTAAAACAAAACAATGTAACAAGTATAATTATAGAGTTTAGCTTCATTTACAAAATAGGGTTATTAAATCGTTAGCTGCTTCAACACCTTCTGTTTTAGCTTTTTGTATTGTTTCGCAAGCATTAATTTTATCGCCCTTTTGCGAGTATAAATAAGTTAAGGCAATGTATGCCTCTGTGTAATGTGCATCTAACTCAATGGCTTTTTTATAATCTAATATTGCCGCGTCAAACTGTTCTAGTAGTTCGTTCCAATATCCTCTGTTGTAATAAGCAACGGTATAGTTTTTGTTTTTTTCAACACAAACATTTAAGTCTTTTATGGCGCTAGCATAGTCTTGTAACAAGCCTTTGGAAATTGCTCTGTTGTATAATGCTTTTTCGTGAAATTCGTCTTTGGCTATTACTTTATTAAAGTTTTCAATGGCATTTGGATGGTTATTTTTAAGTGCAAATAGTAACCCTCTTAAAAAATATACTTCGTAATAATTAGTATTAATTTGTTGTAACTGATTTAATGTTGTATTCGCATCTTTTAATTGATTTAATTTTATTTGAGAGTAGGCCTTCATGTAAAGTAAACTATCAAAATTAATTTCTGATGTTGCTATTGTTGCCAATTCATCAATAGTAAGTTGGTAATTTTTGGATTTAAAGTGTTGCTTAATTTTTTTAACGTTAGTTTGACTATTACAAATAGTAAATGCACAAACAAATAGTATAATAAATTTAAATGCCACGTTCTGTTGTTTTAGTTTTTAATTTTTTCAACCCAATCTCCGTGTTCTTTAATTAATTCAATGAGTTCGTTAACCGCGTTATCGCTAGGCACATTTTTTTTCACAACTTCTTTCCCTTTATATAAAGATATTTTACCAACACCAACGCCCACATATCCATAATCAGCATCGGCCATTTCGCCTGGGCCATTAACTATGCAGCCCATAATGCCAATTTTAATTCCTTTTAAATGATCGGTTCGTTCTCGTATTTTTTGTGTTGTTTCTTGTAAATCAAACAACGTTCGGCCACAACTTGGGCAGCTAATATATTCGGTTTTGCTAATGCGAGTGCGTGTGGCTTGCAATATGCCAAAGCTTGTTGAGTTTACTAGTTGTGGCGATGTGCAATTAATTTGTTTTAACCAAACACCATCGCCAAAGCCATCTAAAAAAAGTGCTCCAACTTCGGCGCTTGCGCTTAACTGAAAATCTTCTTCGCTTAAATTCACATAATTTCGTTTTATTATTACTGGCAATTTAACGCCTGTTTCATCTAATAAAACAAATAACCTACGTAGTTCGGGCATTGCATTAGTGTTAAATGTATCTAACACTAAAACAACATTTGTTTTGTTTTTTATTTCGGTAATAAATTCATTGGTTAACACGTTGTGAGTTACCGCCACAAAATTTAATTGTGGGTGTACGTGTTCACTTTTTAAAAACTCATTGCCGCAAAATAATGGATAATTTCTAACGGTATTTTTGTTTTTTTTCCAACTTTCCGAGTCACTTATAATGCCTAAAGTTCCGGGTATTTCAAAATTTAACTCGTGGTTTCCTGCGTATATAAAATCGCAAGCCAAATCGGTAATGTTCCATTTATCTAATGGTACCGAGTAGTTATAGCCTACTGCAAATAACGAGGCAGCTGTTATGTTTTTACGCATACTAAA